>DATGFY010000160.1:0-5130 GCA_035308785.1 Bacteroidota bacterium
TTTTGCATGTTTCTCGCGCCGACTTGAAGGATATCGGCTGCGTCGGCTACAATTTCGAGCGTGTCGGTATCTTTTACTTCCGTAACAATCTTCATCCCTGTTTGCTGGCGCACTTCCTTGAGATAATTCAAGGCTTCTTCCTTGAGCCCCTGGAATGCATAGGGCGATGTTCGCGGTTTATAAGCGCCTCCGCGAAGGAACTTCACTCCCATCGACTTCAATTCATGTGCAACATCCATCAATTGCTGCCGGCTTTCAACGGAACACGGCCCGGCGATGACGGTGAGTTCGTTCCCGCCGATTTTTTCATTGCCGACGGAGATGACAGAATTCTCATGCTTTACGTCGCGGCTCACGAGCTTGAACGGCTTCGAAACAGGAATTGCTTCGAGCACCCCGGGAAGGTTCAAGAACGTTTCGGGCTCCAGCTTCCCTTTGTTTCCGGTGATGCCAATTGCCATCCGGTGATCGCCGGGTATTTCATGGGCGGCGTAGCCGAGATCGTTTATTTTTTGGATGACCCGTTCAATATCCGAACGTGGAGCATCAAGTTTCATGACAACAAGCATTCGTTATCCTTTCATTTCTGCCCCGGAGAATTTCCGGAGTCGTTCAAACAACAATGAAATTTTCGCGTAATCCTTTTTGCCGGGACTCAGTTCCACCCCGCTGTTCACATCGACAGCATACGGTTGAACAATACGAATCGCCTCGACGATATTACTTGGATCGAGGCCGCCGGCAAGGATCAAGCGGTACCTTTTTGCTAATCTCGATGCCAGCGCAACATCGGCACGCTCACCTGTCCCGCCATACTTATCATCCTTTGCGCCGTCAAGGAGAGCAGCGGCAATCGGATAATCAGCGAGGCCTGTCACATCTCCTCCCGTTGTTAATCGGAATGCCTTAATCACAGGGACGGAGAAACCAAGGCAATCCTCTGGCCTCTCATCGCCGCTAAGCTGGATTGCGCCGATTCTCGTCTCCGCAATCGTCCGATTGATCGTGTCCCGGTTTTCATTGACAAACACACCCACTGGAGTTATGAATGGTGGGAGGGAAGCGATTATCATCCTTGCCGCTTCTAAAGTAATAAATCTCGGACTCTTCGAATAAAAAATGAATCCTAGCGCATCGGCTCCTGCTTCACTGCAAATTTGAGCATCCTCGGCATTAGTAATTCCACAGATCTTCACTCGAGTATTCATGCGGAGATTCTACTCTCCATCTGCTCAAGAAGCTCTGCAAGAGCCTTGCCGGGAGATGCAGACTTCATCAGGTGCTCGCCGATCAATGCTGCGCGAATGCCTGCATCATGCAACCGTGCGAGATTATCAGCCGATTGGATGCCGCTTTCACTGACAACGGTCGTATCCTCAGGCAGGTGCCGGGAAATCGAAATCGACCGGGTGATATCAATCTCTAATGTGCGCAGGTTGCGATTGTTTATCCCGACGAGCTTCATTTTGTCGA
Organism: Bacteroidota bacterium; assembly: GCA_035308785.1. Classification (GTDB taxonomy): domain Bacteria; phylum Bacteroidota; class Ignavibacteria; order UBA10030; family SZUA-254; genus DATGFY01. The sequence goes on from DATGFY010000160.1 coordinate 1,474, forward strand.
AATCGATCCTATCGATTTCGGATTCATCGTACAATTCGACCAGACATTCTAGACCGGTTTCATGGGCAGCGGAATAAAGTTCCACAAGTTGGCTGCGCTCCAAAATTGCTGCAATCAAAAGGATTGCGTCTGCACCGTGCGCCTTGGCCTCGATGACTTGATATTCATCGATGATGAACTCTTTCCGTAGGACAGGAATGGAGACCGCGCGCCGCACCTCTTCTAAATCCTGCACCGTTCCGTTAAAATAGCGCTCATCGGTCAACACGGAAATTCCCGCCGCTCCGTTCTGCTGATATTCTTCGGCTACGCTGCCCGGAGTAATCTTCGATTTCATCGTTCCCGCCGATGGAGAAGCGCGTTTAATCTCCGCGATAATCCCGAATATCTTTGCCTTCACCAGAGATTCGTGCAGAGAAAGTGATGTGCGTTTGAAAAACTCCATCCCCAAGAGTTCTGATCGAGCTATTTCCCTCTTGCGAGCCGAAATTTCTTCCCGCTTATGTTCTACGATTTGATCGAGGAGATTCATGCCTGTGTGAACTTTTTCATCGCTTCAAGTTTACCCAATGCTTTCCCGGAATCGATAGACATCGCGGCGGCATCAACTGCCTCAGGGATAGAGGACGCCTTCCCCGAAACATAGATTCCAAATGCTGCGTTCGCCAACACCACATCGCGGCGCGGGCCGAGTTCGCCGCTCAAGATTGCCAACAGAATGGAGGCATTCGTGGCTGCGTCCCCGCCCCGAAGCTCAGATCTCAATGCGGGGGGAAGAGGAAACGATCGGGCTTCGATAGAGTAAGTCTTTCGCTCTTCGTTGCGTGTTATTTCATGGACCGTGGTGTCGGAGCCAAGAGAAATCTCATCCATGCCATCGGCAGAGTGAACCACGCACACTTTGGCGGAATCGAGCTCGGAAAAAACCTGTGCCATGGTCGAAGCCGTCGCGGAATCGAAGGCTCCGACAAGCTGGCGTTTCACGCCGGCAGGATTTGTCATCGGTCCTAGGATATTAAAGCAGGTCTTGATTCCCAACTCAGCGCGCGTTTTGGCAGCATGCTTCATTGCAGGGTGGAAGAGGGGAGCGAACAGAAAGCCAATGCCGACGGTATTGATGCATTGTTCAACCCGCTCGGAGGAAATCTCCACATTTACGCCGAGTGCCTTGAGAACATCAGAACTTCCGCACGAACTGGAGATCGAACGATTGCCATGCTTTGCTACTGTTACCCCAGTGCCGGCAACAACGAACGATGCGGCAGTAGAGATATTGAATGTTCCACTCCCATCTCCGCCGGTTCCGCACATATCGATTGCGTTGGGGTCGTCCAAATGTACTTTGAGAGATTTTTCACGCATCACCTCGACGAATCCCCAAATTTCATCGACGTGTTCACCTTTCATTTTCAGGGCGATGAGCAGAGAGCCAATCTGGGCATCGGTAGCATTGCCTTCCATAATCGTCCGCATCACCGAGCGGGCTTCTTCACGCGTGAGATGTTCGCGCTTGATGATTTTTTGGATGAACTCTTTCATGCCTTCGCTCCGCGATACGCCAGCCAGTTGGCAATGAGTCGGTCGCCGACTTTCGTCAATACAGATTCGGGATGGAATTGAATGCCATCGATGGGATACTTTTTGTGGCGGACTCCCATAATAACACCATCAGCAGTTGAAGCAGTCACTTCAAGGTCTGCCGGGACCGTTTCCTTGGAAATGACAAGCGAATGATACCGCGTTGCCTCAAACCCGGAAGGAATGCCTTCGAATAGTGGGTCGCCGTCGTGATTCACTTTTGAGGTCTTTCCGTGCATCAACGAAGGCGCGTGGACAATCTTTGCGCCGAACGCGCTTCCGATTGCTTGATGGCCAAGACATACGCCGAGAATAGGGAAATGCTGCCCCAATTGCTTGATAAGTTCTACGCATACGCCCGCGTTTTCCGGTCTGCCCGGTCCGGGTGAGATAATAATATATTCCGGATGTAACTTCTTTATTTCATCAATAGTCATCTTATCGTTGCGGACAACGGTGAGATCCTTACGTTGCTTTCCCACAAGCTGGACAAGATTGTAGGTGAACGAATCGTAGTTATCGATGATCAGAATCATCGGATCTGCTCCGCAAGCTTAAGCGCTTCCACGAGCGCTTTCCCTTTATTGATCGTTTCAACGTACTCATTTTCAGGCACAGAATCGGCCACAATGCCCGCACCCGCTTGTAGATAGATCGTGTTGCCTTTCGCGAACATTGTACGAATGGCAATGCAAATATCCATATTGCCGGAAAAATCAAAATAGCCGACCCCGCCGGCATAGATACTGCGCCGTACTGATTCAAGTTCATCGATAATTTCCATCGCGCGGATTTTTGGAGCGCCCGATACCGTGCCTGCGGGGAATGTCGCCTTCAGTACGTCGATTGCGGTCTTTCTGGGTAAAACCTTGCCCGTAACCCGCGACGCAATATGCATAACGTGAGAGTATCGAACGATGGACATAAGTTGATCAACCTGAACGCTTCCGATTTCGCAGACCCTTCCGAGATCGTTCCTGCCGAGATCGACCAACATAATATGCTCGGCGCGTTCTTTCTCATCAGCAAGCAGATCGCGTTCCAGCTCGCGGTCTCGTTCATCGGTAACGCCGCGCGGCCTCGTGCCTGCAATTGGATAGACCTCTGCAACGCCCGATTCCATTCGCACGAGAATTTCCGGGGAAGATCCGATAATTGTGTACCCGTCGAAATCGATATAATATAGATACGGCGACGGGTTGACGATTCGCAATGCGCGATAGACGTTGAACGAATCGCCCGTATAGTTCATCGAAAAGCGCTGCGAGAGAACAACCTGGAAAATATCCCCTTCGCGGATATACTCCTTTGCTTTCAGTACGATCGATTCAAACTCGTCTTTCTTCATTGCGGGTTCGACGGTGACAGGTGTGCCGTTCCGTTTCCCAGCCAGCGAAAACCCGGGATTGGGGCCGGCCGGTTCGCGCAGCTTCGCGTCGATCGATTCGATTTCTCGTTGGGCTGAATCGTATTTCCCACGAAGATCGCCGGCGCCTTCGATAAGCACGTTGACGATGATGATGATCTGGTGTTTGAGATGGTCGAAGGCGATGATTGTTGTGAATAAACCGAGGATGCTGTCTTCGAGGCCTGCCGAGTTGGTGACAGAGCAGGGAATATCTTCGATGAACCGGATTGCGTCGTACCCGATGAAACCTACCAGGCCTCCGGTGAATCGCGGCAGGTTTGGGAATTGGGGTTGTCTAAATGAAGATACGGTGGAGTGGAGAACATCGAAGAAATTCTCTTTCGAGGTACGGACCTTATCTTCCTCTTTTATCGTCGTTGTATCACCTGAGCAGTTCACGACGACTGAGGGATTGCGGCCGATGAACGAGTAGCGTGCAATCCGCTCGCCGCCTTCGACGCTTTCGAACAGGAAGGAGCCGCTCCGCGAATCGCGCAAGCGCAGATAGGCAGAAACGGGCGTAAGCGTATCGGCGATCAGCGGTTTGCTGATCGGGATGACGTTATATGTCTTCGCCAGCTCGGCGAATTCTTCGAATGTCATTAAGGGCTTAAAATGAAAAACCCTTCCTGGGTGTTCCAAGAAGGGCTGTTTGAATCAAAAAACTCGTT
>DATGFY010000161.1:0-6917 GCA_035308785.1 Bacteroidota bacterium
TTCGCCGAGGATATCGTGCAGCATATCGGCGAAGAGGAGGTAGCGGTCGGTTTCGGTGGCCTCGGCGAACGGCGAATCGGCAATATACATGAAGTTGCCGCTGCGGAGGATGTAGCTTTCTTCTTTGCGTTTTCCAGTCGAGTAGGCAGTGGCGAGCACTTCGACCTGATCGCTGTTCGTGATCGAAATGATGTTGAGATTCTGTTCGCCCTTGGTAAAAGTTTTGCCGTTCGAGCGGACGATATCGAAGACCGAGGCGGTATCGAACGAGGCGAAGCGGAAGCCGAACTTGCTGCTGACGTCGTAGCGCTCGGAGAACCGGTCGAAGCCGGTATTCATCCAGACGAATTGCTTGCGCGCGGCGAAGACATCTTTGAGGAAGCGGTCGGGCGGATCGTACTTCTTGCTGAAGCCGATGAAGAAGCCGATATCGTAATTGAACAGATCGCCGGGCTTGTACGCCTGCATGGCTTCGAGCTTGTAATCCACATCGAAATGACCGAGGAGCATGGCAAGCTGGCGGGCATCGCCGCGGCCGAGGTTTAGCGGGACGTCGGCGCCTTCGAACATGATGAGGATTTGCTTGCGCTTTTGTTGCTGACCGGATGCAGTTGTTGTGAACGTCGCGGAGAGAAGAAAGACGAGAGAAGAGAGAAGGAAAAGAACTCTCTTATAATAGAGATGCTGCACCCGCTTATTTGCCCGAAGTGATGGAAATTCCTGATTGGATACAATAAACATAGGGGTTTTGCTGTACAAAAACAACAGCGGTGGAAGGTAGAAGGAAAATGGATCTTAGAAGAAGGTTCCAAACTTACCTTCACAAGAACGTAGGCGTTTTTGTTATTAAGCCGATTGATGTCGAGTTAAGAGATTTAAGATTTGAGAAATAATCGGATCAGAGTTGTTTACCTTTTTCAACAACGCGATAATCGGTTCGGCTGGAAGTTTGCCCTGAATTGCCGCCCAAGCTAGTTCTGAAATCAAACCGGGGCTTGATGATGGGGATGTACAAGTGCTAATTGCCTGCATTATTGCCGCCGCATGCTCTTCAACTCTACAATATTTAAGATCAAGTGTGCGAAGGGCGCCTGCAGGGAAAACCGCGTCGAAATAGGCTTCTACAATAAAGGAAAGATCAACCGCACGTATTTCAAATGCATCTTGCTTTCCTTCAATTTCGATTACTAATGACTGAATTACACTCGCCATAGCTGCAAATGCAGCTTTACTAGTTAGATTGCCAAAAAAAGATCCAAGTGTTAAGTAACCTTCTGGATTAGGATGCAAGAGTGGTTGCTCAACTTCATTCTCGAGATGTCGAATTCTCTTCTTGATTTCACTCTGATCTCCCCCGAATAAAGTCTCGGCATTTGTAAGATACTTATGCTCCTGGCACCACGGACAGCCGTATTCAGAATACGGAAGGTATACCTCTGCTCCAAAATAGAAATGATTACCATCTTGGGCTCGAAACGGATATTCCGCTGCATGTTTGGCCAACAAATTAGCCGGGCGACTTACCATGACGAAACAATCTACCCTCAATGTAGGATTGGATCTGTTCGAATATTCATAAATTCTATCGTGAAAAGCTCGTAAGGTTGCACCAGTCACTACACCGTCGTCGGCAACAAGAATGTGTTTGGGTGAGGCATAGCCATTTAAGATCTTTGAAATCTCAGATGCATCAAGTATGTGTGTTGGGACGCTAGCCTGAGAATCATACACCTTATTGACAATCTCCTTGATAATATTGCTATTAGCGTGTTTCGGAATCAAGACTACGTCTGGTCGCCCAATGCGTTCAAGTCTTTCATGACATATCTTTTGAAATGCATTGTCTTTTGCTAGCCTACTAGTGTCTATGTAGATCGAATGATGTCTACGTGATTCGCCTAGATAGGCAATGTCAAAATGGAGTCGAACTGCGTCAGTCCGACTAGCTGCCTCCCAAAACTCTCTGCTGCTTTCAGCCAGACCCTTGTTCGGTATGAAATTTACCACACTTTTTTGAGGGGAGGGTTCTAGTGATTTACTATCAATATTAATAAGTTGGGTATTGCAGTGATCGCACTTGCCCCCCATGTTTGGTTTCCATCTTTCAATTGGGACCTCAAGAAAAGATTCATTAATTTTTCCGTTTCCGACTTGAGTATCACAGATTGCAATGATTTTGGAGGATGGGGAATAATCGCGAGCGAGGTTTGCCGTTTGTCCGCTCGAGTTTACGCTCAACAGGAAGAGTATTTTTTCATTTCTTTGAAGTAGGTCTTCTATGCGATCAATCAGATCTGATGGCTCATGGGAATAACCGTGCAACACCGTGAATTCTAGCTTCCATCCGCAGAATACCATGGCGCTATATCTAATCTCTTGGAGCAACGGAATCATTAGGCCATTGTCAGATATGAGAGAGGTTGATCCATCAACGAACGGCAATATCCAGTCTGACAAACGTGAAATATCAGTAGGATCTTTTAGGGCTTTTTGAAGGGCCACATAACCCTGAGCATGGAGACCATTGGGAAGTGCATAATGGGATTTCGCGGGAAGATCAATACATTTATTGTTTTCGAGGATAGAATGAACTTCTGCCTTTCGAATGTCGGCAAGAGGGGGTGGGTTCGAAATCGGGTTGAATCCTTTGATCTCGTTTAGACTCATTTCGATCTTTTCTCCCTTTATGGTCGGAGAAAGAAGCATTACCTCCTTGCCTGCGAGCTGGTGAAGAAGAATAGAATCTTTAGATAAATCCTCAGTGAAAGTGGGTTTGCTTGATCGTAATATTATAAATGGAGATTCCCGAAGCTCGGATTGAAGAGCACGGTACTTATCACCTACCGATCTCAATGGATATTTATCCAAACAGAGATCGAGAATAGATAGAGATGGTTCTCCCGAGCCTAATTCAATAACTCTTCTTAGGGGGGGTTCATTTCGAATATGTCTTATGAGCATGAACTATGCAGGCTCGCGAACTCTTCGCGGGATGATGATCTGTAAGGTTGTTCCCGGCATGTATCCCAAAAGATCCCCTGAAACTTCATACTTCGAGTCTTTAAGGGTTGGATCGAAATAGGCGATGAGCCTTCCGGTCCTAAGTTTTAGAAATGCTCCCATTGCACGTAAAGAATCGGAGATTTTTGCAAATCCATATCCTGGATCGCGCGCCCGCACGCCTTCTTGTAGGAGTAACTTGATGCTACCTCCGGAACTAAGGGCCGCAGTTAATGTTTCAATCTCTTTATCATCATCTGTCCAATATATTTCGGGATCTTGTGATTGCCGAGCTGCGATCCCGACTCCATCGTCGTTTATAACTAGTTCAATCCATCCATCATATTTGTGGGAAGTTGGAAGATACTCGTATATCCGATCAAGGTAACCGTCAAAACTCTTATCCCACGATTTGGATTTGATAGTCTTATAGTATTTTAGCGAGAGATAAGTGAGTATCCGTGTATTTAAAGCGAGTGGCTTTTTCCCAGCATGATCATAGATATTTTGCAATCCTTCGTAAACCAACTGTATAATTTCATTATAGCTCGTAGTGGAATAAAGGCTAGGATCCATAGAAACCGTTTTACTCAATCCTATAAACATGTCTCTAAATCTGGATAGGTTTGAGAAGTCTATTATTGGTTTATCAATACCTTTAAGAAGACAAAAATTCTGTCCTGCCCATAAATGTTCTGAAAGCTCAATTAATCCGGGAAGCTTTGACCTTCCTTTTGTGTAGTAATCTCTAATTTGATTGGTGATATCCCTACTGGGGCTATGTATCTCCGTGGCATAGCTTGCCAAGCTAAAAGCAATTCCCGACCGAGTATATTCTAGGAACCAAAAATCCGAAAGAGAATCGTTGGGTTCGGGAACCATCACTTTGATCGATGGTACGGAGGCATACCGCCGCAAACCATTCCCTAATAATGATCCAGTACCAATGTCAAGATGCATACAAGCTGATAGGTCTATCATTAACGGTGCACTCGGTTGTCTTTCCCATGCCAACCGGCTTATGGCGTCTTCGGCATTGAAAACTGTAAGGTCTTTATTAAATGAAAATCTTAGTTCTTTGTTTTGCTTTTTGAGGATAGACATGGATAAAATTGATCGCTTAGAACTTTATGATTTGGACACGAAAAACTGAGAAATCGAGAGAAGAGAAAAAATTCGTACTATTACCAACCCAACTGGTTTGTAAATTTAATACAGAATACACCTAATTGCAAGTTTTCGGCCGACCCAAGATCAGAAGTGCATTATTGACTTAGGGGCGTCGAAAGGTGGGAATAAACGTTATGTAAGCTTCAGCTTGCCCAATTATACTGGACAAGCTAAAGCTTATCCTGCGTGCATTCTCCGTAACCGCGTGAGAACTCCCCAACCTCCCGGACAAAAACATTCCGGGATAGGCTCTCTCTTACGAAGAGAGGGGCGGATATTAGTAATTAATCTCCACCCCAAAGCTATAGACACTCTTATCGAAATCGTAGTAGGCGGCGTTGGAGGAGTTGCGGAGGAATTCGATGCCGATGCGGGGCTTGATGTTTTTCTGCGCGGTGAACATGATCGGGTACGAGAGGCCGATCTGGAGATCGATCCGGTCATCGATGCGCTGGGAGGCGACGATGGAATCGGTGAGGTCGTAAGCGGGCAGCGTGTAGATTTTATGCGCGGCGTCGAGCGCGGCGCTGAGGACGAACGACCAGGGGATTGTTTGCTGAAGGGAAACGTTGATATCGTTCGCGCGGAAGGCGTAGTGATCGTCGAAGATTTCGTTTTGCGAATTAAACGTTGGCGTGCCGAGATGATTGAAGATGCCGACACCGTTGCCGAGCTGGTTCTGGATGAGGCGCGCGATACTGGACGGCTCGCCGAAGAAATTATACACCAGCGATATATCGGTGCCGGAGAAGAAATGCTGGTGCAGAAAGATCGACGAGACAAATTGCGCGACGGAGGGCGTAGAGAGTTCGAATGTGACGATACGGAGGCCGCCGCCGGCGCCGTTCTTGCCGTGACCGGATTTGCCCACGTGGGCGGTATCGGAATAGCTGGTGGAAATGGGATAATGCTTGGCGCCGTACGAAACGGTCACATCGAACCAGCCGTTCTGCGAGAATCCTTTTTTGAATTGCAGCGCCCAATCGAATTCGTAGTTGGTGATGCCTTCCAGGTTTGCAAAATCGTGGTACGATGCGGTGAAGAAGGGGGCGATCGCCATTCGATTGCCCAGCGGCTGGCGGTAGCCGAAGAGCGTTACGATTTTTGAATTGTCATAGACATCGAATTGGACCTTATCGAATTGTTTGGATCCGGTTGCCGTGCCGAGGATGGCGCGGCTGAGACTGTCGTCATCGGCGGGATTGATGGCGGTGGAATCGATTTTCTTGACGACCGGCGGTTTGATCTTTACGGGAGCAATGATGGGTTTGGTTGAATCGTCCTGCGTAGAATCGGCGCTTGTGCTGTCTTCATCGCTGGTCGTGTCTTCATCGTCATCGTCGTTTTCGAACTTTGTAATCCAACTGAGTGTTATAACATTCACGTTGTAATTGCGCGTTGAAAGCGTATTAAAGAGCTGCAGCGATCCGCCGTACGAAGCGGAGAGAGTCGATTCATCGGAAACGTCCCAATCATCGGAGACGAAGAGGCCGAGCTGGTATATGTTGTCGCGGTAATCGCTGTAGTTATCGAAAATGTTAGGATCACTGATGGAAGAGGCCTCGACGGTGACATCTTGAGCGCGGAGCTCGGATGGCGTAAAGGCGAGCCAGACGCATACGAGTGCGGCTACTGCACAAAGGCGGGCGAAGCATATTCGTGAGGGCATGGGAGGAATAGTGATGTAATTAGGTAATAATACAAATGATAACAAAGCAATGAGGCCGGATGGTTTCAGATGGGGTGAGCAAAATCACGGAGAATGTACGGGGTAGAAAGAAAGAACCCTATATTCCGGCTTAAAACATGCGGGAATGACACATTCGTTTTCTTATTCGCGTTTCTCGGCTATCGCGGGGGTTGACCGGAGGCGGGAAAACGTGTATTATTAGTATACCCGCTGTAGTTTTGTTCCTTTATGAGAAACCGATGGATTTGTATCACCAATCGTTCTGCCGATCCCGTTATTCACCTTGTCACCACCAAGGAGTTCCACGATGTTAAAGAAAATACTGCGAGGATGGCTTGTTATTGCGTTCAGCACAACTGCGTTCAGCCAATGGAACTGGCAAACGCCGTTGCCGCAAGGGAACACGCTCACCGAATCTGCATTCTCCGATGCGAGCAACGGATGGGCAGTCGGGTTGTATGGCACGATCATCCACACGACCAATGGCGGCGCATCGTGGTATGAGCAAGAGTACGACCGGACGGATAACGTGCTTTCCATATCGATGGTGTCGGCATCGGAAGGATGGGCAGTTGGCGACAACGGAGTGATCCTGAATACCATAGATAACGGCGATGACTGGAATCCGCAAAACAGCGGCGTTGCGGGAGGTTTGAACAGCGTTGTCTTCCTCGATGCGAATACCGGCTGGGCGGCAGGTGATAACATGGTGATCTTAGCAACGACGAACGGGGGCTCATCGTGGAATATTCAGAACCAATCGAACAGCGGCGGCGACATCAACGAAATTACATTTCTTAACGGCACAAACGGTTGGGCAGTCGGCACCGGCCGGACAATTCTTTCGACGACCAACGGCGGAGCTACCTGGGTGCGCCACACAACGACCGGATCCACCGTGTCGTTCCTATCAGTAACATTTATCAACTCATCCATCGGGATCGTAACCGGAACGGCGGGAACGATTCTCCGCACCACCGACGGCGGATCGACCTGGTCAACGATTACCTCGGGCATCACGACGAACCTGAACGAAGTGCGAATGATCGATGCAAAT
>DATGFY010000162.1:0-2789 GCA_035308785.1 Bacteroidota bacterium
AGCGAGGGGGGAAGATTAGGGTCGCCGGTGCGCTTGGTGAAATCCGGGCTTAGCAACGATCGGGAAACTGCCGGGGAACGGTATTATTCGAATCTCTATCGAGAAATAGAAAAATACGACCTCGCATGGACGGTGCGTCAATCGCCCGTGACCGGAATTGGATTTGGAAACAAATACCAGATGCCCCTGCCGCTCGTAAAGATCGAATTTCCACTCCGCGATTATATCCCGCACGATGAGATTTTGTGGGTTCTGGTAAAGATGGGAGCAATCGGGTTTTGCCTTCTCTGGTTTTTCCTCGATTCATTTGCGTTTCAGGGGGCAATGATTTTCTCGCGTCTTAAAGATCCGTATTTGAAAAGTGTGTGCGCAGTCTCCGTTGTTGCGATCGTCGTTCAAGTTGTCGTATCAAATTTCGACCTCCAATTGACGTACTATCGCAACATGGTTTTTCTCGGAACGCTGATGGGATTGCTTTCCTCCCTTGAGGCAATGGACAGGCGCGAACGGCAAACCCTTGGAAGTGTTTATGCATAAGATAGAGTCCCAATCTACCTGTGTTGACATCGAAAAAACAGGAAATCGTTCACATCAGAGGATAAAACGATGAAACTATTCCAGAAAATACACAGACGGATCCCGGTCATCGAAGGGGTTGTTCATTTGTTCGGTGTAAAACTGAACAATGTGCGTTCATCGAGCGCATTATGGAAAATTCGCAAACTCATCAAAGCCAAATACCGAATGGAGCCGGGGAAGGTATTCTTCCTCAACGTCCATTCAATCCACCTCGCTAGGCTGAGAGAGCGGTTCAAGATGTGTCTTAATCAGGCGGATCTCGTGCTGCCGGACGGTTCGGGATTAAACCTCGCTGCAAGGTTGTTCGGCACTCCAATTGCAGAGAATCTGAATGGAACAGATTTCACACCGAAATTGCTTAAAGAAGCGGAACGAGAGCGTTGGTCCGTCTATCTCTTCGGTGCAAGCAAATCGAATTTGTTGGAATGCAACCGACGCCTCCACCAAAGATTCCCGAAATTGCAAATAACCGGATTTTCCGATGGCCGTGCCGATGCGCAAAATACCGCGCAGATCATCGATGATATCAATGCGAAACAACCGGACATTCTTTTAGTTGCGCTGGGGTCTCCTCTCCAAGAAGAGTGGATTGCGAACAACGCGCAACGCTTAAAAGTCAAAGTATGCCTTGCCGTGGGCGGGCTGTTCGATTTTCTCTCCGGCGCGCGCCGGCGCGCTCCGCTGTGGATGCGCAAGTGGGGCATCGAGTGGATGTTCAGATTCGCACAGGAACCCGGAGCAAAATGGCAGCGCGTGTTCGTAGAAATTCCTTCGTTCTTATGGTTCATAGCGATTGAACGAATTCGAGAACTGCGGCTTAAACCCTTGCGATTCACCTGGAGAGTATCCGCATGAGCAGCGAAGTAGTGCGTTCGCTGGCGAAGAATACCTCGGTGATGATGATGTCGCAGGTCATCACATGGATATCGAGCCTCATTCTTCTTCTCTCGTTGCCGCGATATCTCGGAACGGAATCGTACGGGCAATTATTTCTGGCGATTTCGCTTGCAATGATTGCTCAAGTAGTGATAGAATTTGGAGGTCCGTTCCTAGTCGCCAAAGAGATCAGCCGGTCATCGGGAAACCCGTCCTCATTGCTCGCGAATTCTCTTCTGTTGCGTGCGGTGCTGTGGGTTCTCTGCACAGTAGCGATTGTGGGTGTATCCTATGCCGCCGGGTATCCCTCCCGAACCCGGCTCCTCATTTTCATTCTCGTGGTATCCAAGTTATGGGAAGGCGCAGGCAGAGTGCTTGCAAGCTGCTATCAAGGATTCGAAATGATGCAGTATCCATCGCTCGGCGCGATCATCGAGCGCGTTACCGCAGCGGCATTTGGCGTGGCGGCGCTACTCCTCGGTGCAGGAGCAGTTACAATTGCCTGCGTCATGGCGATGAGTACACTGCTGAACGCATTGACACAGGCGTTTTTTATCCGCAGAATCATCACAACTCCTCTGGAGATTACATGGAATCACATGAAATACTTGCTCACGGCGGGAGTTCCCTATGTCTTCTGGTCTATTTTCGCAATCGTGTACTATAGAATCGATGCGGTCATGCTTTCGATCATGACTCCTCCCCGCGTGGTCGGCTGGTACGGCGCGGCATACCGCCTGTTCGATGTCTTGATGTTTCTACCGAGCATTTATGTGACAGCCCTATTTCCGGTGCTCTCGAAATCGTGGGGAAAAGACAGTCTCCTCCATGCCCGCACAATGCAAAAGAGCTTGGACTACATTCTCTTCGCCGGAATCCCGATCAGTGTGTGCGTGTATTTTTTCGCAAAACAGATAATCGGCCTCCTGTTTGGGTTACCCGCATACGAACCATCGATCATTCTCCTTCAGGTCTTCGCCGTCGGCCTGCTCCTCGTGTACATCGATTTTATTTTGATTTCAACCATCGTGGCTTCGGATAGAACGACAAAGTGGACTTTGGCTGCCTTTACCGCAATGCTGCTCAACATGTTGCTGAACTATATTCTAATCCCCTACTGCCAGCAACGTTTGGGTAACGGCGGCATTGGGGCAGCCATTGCCACCCTCGTTACGGAATTCGCAGTCATGTGTTGCGCATTATACCTTGTTCCGGAAAGCTTACTGCGCCAACGAAGGGTCGAGGTTCAGCTTAAAGGTTTAGGATGCGGAGCGTTGATGATCAGCCTGATGCAAGTATTTGTAGCGTTAAACGTCGAATTCATCGCTGCCGCC
>DATGFY010000163.1:0-5372 GCA_035308785.1 Bacteroidota bacterium
CTCTTCACCATCTACCAATCTGTCGTACGCCTCATGCAAATACGATTGAAACTCTTCCACGAACCGGCTGCGCCTTGCCATCAATTGCCCGCCAAGATTAATCAGTTGCTCGTTCCACGGCTCGATCATCTCCGGGTTCAATCTGCCCGCATCGCGCGCTTCGGCAAGGACTTTGTTGCGGTGCTTCACCACGCGCTTATATTCCATCAAGGTCGATAGGTACGCAGGCGCAGATTGCGAAAGCACAAAATCGACGAATGTGCGCCGCTCTCCCGGACCGCCCATTGTTATCGGCGCGTGTTCCGGCGCGCAGATAACCACAGGATATTTACCAATGACTGAGGAAAACCGCTCCGCCGGCGCGCGGTTGATCGAATACACTTTCTTTTCTGTTGCCGCCTCGTACGCCACGCGCGGGCTGCTTTCCATTCCGCGTTCCGGTACAAACGTTCCCTCGATCTCGAAGAAGGGCGTCCCGAAGTTCAACGCCTCTCCGTCGCTATGCGCAAAAAAACTTTTTGTCGTACAGAGATACGCGATCGCCTCGATGATGTTTGTTTTCCCCTGGCCGTTGTCTCCCAGCAAAATATTCACGCCCGGAGCAAACTCGAATGTCGAGTCTGCATGGTTGCGGAAATTTCCCAGGTGGAGTGTCTTCAGATACATTGCGTTATGCCGGTGCAATGCAGCGATTTGCGAAAGGCAATCTGGTTGCCGCCGGGGAAAATTTCCTGCGTCGGCAGATTTTTATACAATGCGTGAATGGTTGATACTCCGGGATAAATCTCTCTCCCGGCGTCTGTGCGCGTGTAGCGCTGATAAAGGGAAAGCAGATCGTTTTATGCGTTCAATCGGACAGGCATGACCAGCATCAATACGTCTTCGCCTTCGGGCTGCTTCTCGGGCTTTACCGTCACCGCCCGCGAAGGCGTGCTGAAGAAAAATTCTACTTTATCCGCTTCCAGATGGCTCAGGATTTCGATGATGTAGGCAGAGTTGAATCCAATCTCCATCGCATCGGCCGAGTAATCACACGGAATTGTTTCTCTCGCCTCGCTGCCGAAATCGATATCTTCTGCGCCAACCGTCAGCGAGTTTTTCTTTAACGAAAATTTTACCTGGTGCGTCGTCGAGCTTGCATACAATGCCGTCCGCTTCACCGATGCAAGCAGCGGGTCGCGGTCGATTGTCAATTTCTTGTTATTGTCGAGCGGCAGTACGCTCTCGTAGTTCGGATATTTTTCCGCGATGATTTTCGAGATCAATGTGATGTTGCCGGTCGAAAACACCGCGTGCGTTTCATCGAACATCACGGACGTCTCTGCCGATTCCAAAACCTTCTCGAACAGATTTAACGCTTTCGCCGGAACAATAATTTCTTTTTCGCCGCCATCGGAGGATGCCGATGTATTTATTACCCGCACCAGCCGGTGGCCATCGGTTGCTACTGCGCGGATTTCTTTCTTGTTGATCTGAAATAATATTCCTGTCATCGCGGGACGCAGTTCATCGGTGCTCGCCGCAAACGATACCTTGGAAATCAGCCGCTTGAGTGATTCGTTGGTGAGTTTTAGTTTGTCCCCTTTTTCAATTTCAGGCACAGCGGGATAATTATCGCTCGATTCTCCGGAGAGTTTATATTCTCCCGTCTCGGTTTTCATTTCAACCTTGTTGCTCTCGATATCGCCGCGGAATTCCACCTGAGTCGACGGCAGCGCGCGAATGGTATCGGCTAACTTTTTTGCCGGAACAGCCATCTTTCCCTTTTGCGCATTCTTCACCGGGAGGGTGACCATCATCGATACTTCCATGTCGGTGGCGGTGATCTTCAGGTCGCTGTTTGTCAGGTCGAATAGAAAATTTTCCAGGATCGGAAGAGCCGATTTTGTCGGGACTACGTTCGCAATACTGGTCAAAGACTTCTGCAAATCGCCGCTGGCAACTGAGAATTTCATTCGGTTCTCCGGTCTGATTGAATTGGTTGAAATGAGATTAAATGTAGTGATTTTTAACCAGCTTTACAAGGCAGGATTATCCGTAACTGCTTTGTTTTTCAATATCTTATAGTAATTTATTTTATATCCCAAAAGATAATACTATTATAGCGTGTTGATATGTTGAAATCTTGCAGTAATTGCCTTTTTCTTATATAAATCCGCCAATTTTTCGCTTCCCGAAACGTGGACACTATACCTGATAACCCGACCGATTCTTAACATCCCCACACATCGCCCCACTTACCAACAAATTTCGTGAGCTTTTTCCAGACTCAGTCCACAACTTCATAGGCATTCTCAAGGGTGTTATCCACCTGATAAATCGGATGAAGTGTATGGCTCTTAGAGTCACAATCTCGTTGCCACGATCCGCCGCGGCGGATCGTGGCAATAAATCTCTCAGAAGAATCTCGGCGCTTTAGCCCCGGATTCAAACTAACCCGTTCTCGATCTTCGAACGAATCTGCTGCACCAACGATTTCTGTTTCGGATCCGTACTCATTGCGTCTTCAATCGTTTGATATGCATGGATCACCGTGCTGTGGTCACGCCCGCCAAAATGCAACCCGATCGTTTTCAATGATGAGTTCGTCAATTCCTTTGCGAGATACATTGCGATTTGCCGTGCGAGCACCACTTCCTGCTTGCGCGTCTTCGCGCGGATTAAATCTTCCGGGATGCGCAGTTCTTCCGATACGATCCGTTGAATTTCTTCGATCGTTACGTGTGTCCGCACTTCGCCGATGACGGAATTGACGACGTCCTTCGCCAGGTCAAGATCGATCTTCCGGCTCTCCAGCGATGCACGCGCCAGCAACCCGATCAAGCATCCTTCAAGTTCCCGGATGTTCGATGTAACATTCAGTGCGATAAACTCGATCACGTCGTGCGGCAGTTCGACTTTATCGTCGTTGCTTTTCTTTAAGAGGATCGCAATGCGCGTCTCAAGGTCGGGCGATTGAACGTCCGCCGTTAACCCCCATTGAAACCGCGAGATCAACCGCTCGTTCAATCCCTTCAACTCTTTCGGCGGCCGGTCGGACGACAGCACGATCTGCTTCCCCTGCTGGTGCAGCGCGTTGAACGTGTGGAAAAAATAATCCTGCGTCTTTTCCTTCCCCCCAAAAAATTGGATGTCATCGACGATCAATAAATCAACGCTCCGGTAAAAGTTCGAAAACTCTCCGATGCTGTTTTTCTGAATCGCATCAAGAAATGCCACCGTGAACGTCTCACTGGAGATGTACAGCACCCGGTGCGACCTGCGCGACTTGACCAGATGATTGCCAATTGCCTGTACTAAGTGCGTTTTCCCCAATCCTACCCCGCCATATATCACCAGCGGGTTGAACGATGTCCCTTCGGGGTTATTTGCTACCGCCAGCGCCGCCGCGCGGGCAAACTGGTTGCTATCGCCGTTAATATAGTTCTCAAATGTATATCGCGGGTTCAGGCATGAATCGAAATTCTGACGCTTCGCCTCGGGCCGCGATTCTTCTCTGGCAGATTCCGTTTCCGCGGAACCGGCTGACGAATTCTTTTCCGTTTGCGGTGCGTTCATAAACATGTCTTCGGGAGAAATCTCGATCTCTTCTTGCGCTATCTCGTACTCGATGCGGATCTCCGCGCCCAGCACTTGCGTCGTCACCTCGTTGATCAGCGAATAGTAATGCTCGTTCAGCCATTCGCAGAAAAATTGGCTCGGCACCTTCAGTGTAATCTTGTTGTGCTCCAGCCGCGCAGCGCTGATCGGCTCAAACCAGGTCTTATAACTCTGGTTGTTCACGCGCGCGCGCACCACGGCCATGCATTCTTCCCAAATCTGCTTCAGCGGGCGTACGGCAGTATTTTGTTCTCCGATCGTTTGCTCTCCAAACTCGTGATCGTATGAAATGTTGATATCCATTGTGGCGTAACGTATTTAGGGTAAATGGGTTATGGGGAAATTAACGAGTTATAACACGTTATGAACATACTTATGCACATTTGTCTCGGAAGGCCGAATGTTGATAGTGCCGATGCGTCTTTGCCGCGATTCGGAACGGGGAAAATCTCCCATTCACCGCAACGAGATAGTTCGGCGTTATTAACATTTCACTTTAAGTTTTACTGCGTGATTCCGAGTCTGGTGAGGCGATTATCGGGGCGTCAAATTCATTGCTCACAACTTATTAACACCCTCTCCTGAGTGACTTTCGCTCATTGATTATACAAAGATTTCTTCTCCATGGCAAGAGAAATTTTCGAAAATTATTTTTCATCCGCCTCTAAATGATTAACTGAACACCCGTGCTACAGTTGTTTTTCCCCTCCCTTTTTCGTACCTTTATACTTGTCAAAAAAACAGAGGGTTGCCTGCCCGTCCGTAGGCGGGTGCAAGCAATCCTCTGTTTTTGTCTTACTCCGGCACATTCGTAAGCCCATTTATCTATGAAACGTACATTTCAACCTAGCAACAGAAAGCGGAAGAATAAGCACGGCTTTCGCGAACGCATGAAATCGAAAGACGGCCGCAAAGTTCTTTCCCGCCGCCGCGGGAAAGGCCGCCACAAACTTACCGTCAGCGACGAATAAGCGTCGCCGCCCTCCGGTGCGGTCCTCCGTGCGGCAGACCCTTCGTCGATCCGAAATCCTGCGCGGAAAAGAATCTCTCCGCAGCGTCTTTTCATCCGGCAAGAAATCCGGCGGGAAGTTTGTGAAGTCGTATTCGTTGCGAGTTGCCCCGCGGGAGGATTTACCGTCGGTGCGCACCGCGTTTGTCGTTCCCGGGAAGGTCAAGCGCGCTGTCGATCGCAATCGCCTCAAACGCCTGATGCGCGAATCGTTCCGCCGCAGGAAAGAGTTGTTGTTTCGTCACTGTGAAGAATTTTCCGTTGCTCTCGATCTTGTGTTCCTCTGCCTCCCGCCTGCCAAAGGCGCGCGGCTCCCGTCGTTCCTGCAGATCGATACCGACATCACGTCCCTCCTCGAGAAAATCATTCGAACCGTTCCTGCAAACACTCCAAGCGGTAGCGAGCTAATCGCATGACATTCGTCGCCAAACTGTTCATTCAACTGTATCAGCGGGTGCTTGCATACGTCTTCCCGCCCGATTCGTGCAGGTTCTACCCCACCTGCTCCAGTTACGCTCTCGAAGCATTCGAGAAACGCGGATTCTTCCGCGCGCTGTACTTGTCCGTTAGGCGTCTCTTACGTTGTCATCCGTTTCATCCCGGCGGCTATGACCCCGTGCCGTGATTTTCGACTTTCGAATGTCGATTTTCGAATACTATGAAAGAAACAGATCTCAAGAAACGAACAAAGGATTTTGGAATTCGGACAATCCGATTGATACAAGAATTGCCGAACACTACGACGGGTCGCGCGATTGCGGGG
>DATGFY010000164.1:0-2194 GCA_035308785.1 Bacteroidota bacterium
TGTGTCGGTTGATTTTTTCCATGATGGTATGCCGGCTCTTTTCGATAGATTTAACGCTCAATCGAAGATCTGAGGCAATCTCCTTTGTTGTCTTGCCGCTGGCGATATAGAAAAGAATTTGTCTTTCGCGCGCAGTCAAACGCCCATCGCGGACCGTGATATCAATCGAGGTATCGGGAAGTGCATGAGGCATGCCAAGGCCCGGACTAATGTAGGTTTTATTGGACATCACCATCTTGATGGCCTGCAATAATTCATCGAATTCGCACGCCTTACGGAGGTACGCAGTCGCTCCTACAGCCATCGCTTTTTCGATAAAGCGCCGGTCGGAATGAACCGAAAGAGCAATCACCTTTACTGTTGGATGTTCCCGCGTAATTCGTTCAGTAGCATCTATCCCATTCATCACCGGCATTGTCAAATCCATCAGCACCACGTCGGGGTGAACCTCGCCGACGAGGGCGCATGCCGTCTTCCCATTTTCTGCTTCCCCCACAATCTCGAAATTCGGATCGTTCGAAAAGAGACTCCGAAGTCCTTTGCGAAGGATATTCTGGTCGTCAACCAATAGAATGCGGGTTTTCATGGTGAAATTTTTGTTGAAACGTTATTCGATGGAATGTGCAGGATCCGGAATGGGCAGGGTTAGCACGATGGTTGTTCCTGAGTGCCGGGCCGATTGAACAGTCAATGAGCCGCCGAGGGAACTCATGCGTTGGCGTATATTGAAGATTCCAAATCCGCCTTTGCGCGATTCGGCGTGCGGATCCTTTGGAATGGAAATCCCTTCGCCATCATCTGAGACGGTGATCGTGATTGTCTTTTGAGATTCAATAATATCAACGCCTGCTTTCGAGGCGTGCGCATGCTTCACGATGTTGATGAGGAGCTCCCGCACTGAATGGAATAGCAACAGACTAATTCGCTCATCGAATGCAATTCGCTTATGGGAATGTGAGACCGTAATTTGGATTCCGTGCTTTACTTGCATCTGCTCGGCAAGAGAGCCGATTGCCGCTTCGAGGCCGAGTTCATGCAATATCGGCGGACTGAGCTCAAAGGTGAGCGATTGAGCCAGATCGTAAATATCATCGATTTGGTGGGTAATCCGTTTTACGTCCTCTTGTTTTATCTCGCCCTTCAACGCGCTCAGTTCCATCTTACAAAACGCAAGAGCAGAACTGATGTGATCGTGAAGGTACGTCGCAATTTGTCGGCGTTCGCGCTCCTCTGCGCTCGATAGTTCCAATGCAAGCGCGTTCAGCCGATCTCCCTGTATCCGCAACTGAGCCTCGCTTGCAAGCAAATCTCGATCGCGTGCGCGGATATTGACGACATAGGCAACCACCAGGGCGAATAATCCGATGATCAGAGTTCCAATCGGAGCCAAAAATGACGAGCGTAAATAAAATGGAGGGGCAATGATAAATGTGCCGAACTTCCCTGCCGAATCGACTACGCCAAATAAATTCTTTGCCTGAATCTGGAAAAAATACGATCCAGCAGAAAGGCTCCCGTAGGTGACTTCATGGGAATCGCTCCATCCTGACCAGGGCCCCTGGTTTAGACGCACCCTTGTAACGACATGATCCGGCGAAGGTTCTCCGCCATAGGAAAATGCCGACCATCGGACGAGCGTTTCGCCGCCTTCCGTGATTGCGGCGTTAAGTAGAATTTTCGCAGGAGGTTGGATGCACTCACTTGGCTTTAGTTCGATAACTCCATCTCCAAAGGTGCCGATATACACCCGATCGCCCAACGGGAGGACCGGCCATACCCGTGAATTCGCAAGGCCGGAGGACGCGTCGATGCTGATCCATCTTCCGCCGATGAATGCTGCAACGCCCTTCTCTGTTCCAATCCAGATTGTGCCCGCGCTGTCTGCTCGAATATCCCAAACTGAAGCATCCGGCAAACCATCGCCGGTGGTAACAGCGGTAAACTTATAGCTTGGATCGAGTTTCCCGATAGATCCGGACCTGTCGCTTATCCAGAGGTTTCCGCTTCCATCGAGCGCGATGGTGAAGGATGTGAATCTATCTTTGTTGTTCTCCGGCCAATACGTCCATCGCTCGGCCTTCCACCGACTGATGCCGCTCAACGTACCGAACCAACGCGAACCATCAGGACCCTCTACGAAAGAGTAGACGCGCTCATCTCGCAATCCTTCGTGGGTGCCCCAATGTTGAAATCT
>DATGFY010000165.1:0-6265 GCA_035308785.1 Bacteroidota bacterium
GAAATTAAAGTTGACCTGGCCTGTTGCGGGATCGTTATAGAAGAACTTTCGCACGGCGTTCAACTGAATGATGTAAATGTCTTCCAGCTGGAGATTAAGAGGCAGGAAGAGCAAACAATTCAAATTTTGAGTTGTTCCCAACGCTATCGATGTCCAGTGCGCCCCTCCATCTTCAGAGCTAAGCAAAGTTCCGCCTGCTCCGCAGGCCCATCCGCGCAAACCATCGGCAAGGAAGGAGACGGATTTCAAGCGAACGCTTGTTCCGGAATGCTGCCGTTTCCAATGCCGGCCGCCGTCGGTTGAATGAATAATCACGCCGCTATCACCAACGGCCCATGCATTGCCGCCCTTGATGATATCGCAGCCGTAGAGATCCGCGCCAACTTTTGAGGTCTCCGCGAGGAAGAATGGCGGAGGGTTAGACTGGCTGCCGGAATTTGTAATAAAGACGTTTCCTCCGGTCCCGACGAGGAGCCCGGTGTCTTCTACGCTAAAGCTCATGTACTTGAAATCGGGGAGTGCACCTGAGATCGGCGGATTAATCTTTAGCCACGAGGATCCTGTTTGCGTGGATTTAAAGACGATGCCTGAATCAGCGCATATCCAAAGATCACGGAAGTCATTGTACGCGAGCACAATGGAATTAATCGTCTGCGCGGTCGGCGTTGGCTGTGTTACCCAGGTATGACCGCGGTCAGAAGTTCGAATAACTAACCCATCGCTACCCCCTACCCAACCGGTCTTTGAGCTTTGGATTTGACTTCCATCTACCGTTGGGAAAGTCATGCACGTTAGATCATTCGTCACGCCGGAAGGTACGGACGTCCATGTTGGCGTTGGAACCCCTCCAATGACGGGGGTTGTAAGCCGGAGTATTGTACCGCTTGCGCCAACGGCAAAGCCGGTATCCTGATATGCAAATCCGAGAGCATACAATGCAGAGTTCGTGGGAACGGAAACTGAACTCCATGGATTCGGTTCGCTCATTTTTAGCAGTGTTCCCTGGTCGCCAACCGCATAACCGGTTGCCGGTTGCGACGTAGCAATCGCGGGAATCGATCTGCCGGTAGGATTGTAAACCTGGATCCAGGAAAATGCATAATACTTATCCGGAGAGATGGTGAACATTTCATTCATGATCAAGTCATAACCAACCGGGGGAAAGCTTATTCCGTTTGGAGGGGTATAGATATCGCATCCATGAACGGCGAATGCGAGCAATCCGCTTGCAACCAAGATGACAAATCCGTAAAAAATCCGCTTCATCAATTTCTCCAATTAAGATCCTTTTGTAAACCGGGCGGGAGACAACATTTAAAACTGCACCTCAAGAGTCAGCGAGTGGGTGCCGGGAAGATCGACAAAATTATTGTACCCGTAATCGAATCCGCCGTTAAGCCCCATAATATCGTGCATCTTCACGCCAAACCCGGCGGTAAAATTCTCTTCGTCGTATGAAAACTTCCAGCCGCCGCGCACTGCGAAGACGGAATTCATCATGTATTCCGCGCCAACATTGTATTGTTCGTCGGCGTCATTGATACGTACGATTTGGAAGGTAGATTGGAGACTGTTGCTTTCCGATTTATACATATCGATAAGCACGCCAAACCGCAGCGCAGTTGGCAAAGAATATGTCTCCTGTATAAAATTCATATCCTTGCCGATATTTGTCAAGGATACGCCGATCCGGCTGCGCAGTTGCGGTATGTCGTACAAGGTTCCGATATCTACGGCGAACGTGCTTGCGCCGAGTTCGGTATTGAACAAGTACGATTGGACCACTTTTGCGTTGACACCGACACTGAATTGCTCGGTTACCTGGCGGGCAAAGACCGCGCTGAATGCGTAATCACTTGCCTTGAACGTGCGCCCAGTGCCTTCCGGCGCCGCAGGCGTTGTTTCGATCATATCGTCGGTCGTCAGACCGATTGCGCTGATGCCAACTTCCCCAAGTCCCGAGATGTTCTTCACAAAACCGAAGTACGAATATTGAATGTTCGCAAACCACGATGTGTAGGAAACCGCCGCGCCGTAATCGGATATCGAAGTGATACCGGCCGGGTTAAAACCGATCGAGGTAACGCCATCGGCAATAGCTACTTGTGCGCCGCCCATGCCGACTGCACGAGCATCCAACGGCAGTTTAAGGAATTGCCCGGATACGGTTCCGGACCGATCGCCGGCAACAACGTGTCCGCAGCATGCCAGCATCGTGACGAGCGCGGGAATGACAATCGTACGTTTCAGAAAATGTTTGTCAAAGTTTCTCATAGATCTGCTCCGTTAACGAATAACCGCAAACTTGCCGATTTGCCGTCCTAACTTAGATTCGACGGTAAAAATATAGAGGCCGCTTGCCAACGCGCGATTGCTTGCGCTCAATAAGTTCCATGTAATCTCTCCCGGCGTCGGCGAGCCGATATTGTTCAGCACCGTGATGAGATCTCCGGCCAGCGTAAAAACGCGGACAGTGGCATTTACGGGAAGGTGAATAAATTTGATCAACCGGTTATTTTCCGTCCATGAGCTCGACCGTCCTTCCCAACCGCCGTTTTCATACGTATAGTTCTGGTCAGTACGGTAGGGATTCGGAACAACAAGCACCTGATCGGCAGTCGATGATGTCGAGAACGCCAGATCGACTCGCTGGTAATTATCCTGTAAACTGGATTCTGTATTCGTTGTCAACAAGGTATCATAGCGTACACCGCCCGGAACGTGAGAATCGGGTATTGGGATCACCGATTCGTTCGGGATGCCGTACGAGGTAACAGCATACCAGTATGTCTTGCCACGCACCAAATTCGTATCAGTAAACGTTGAATCGATTCCGGTATTGTACGGGAATTGATCTTTCACATCCCATTGGCGCAATAACGTAAACGATGCCAGAGCACCATTCGGGTCCTCGCTACGGTACAGGCGGTACCCTTCAAAAATTCTTCCCCCACTGGTATGGCCCGGTGCGGGCGGATGCGTCCGGTTCGGATCGAGGGAGGCCAAATGGTTAGAATCGTCCCATACGGTGAACGGATTAGGACCGCCAAGGTGCGGCCCCCATTCAAGGTTGACTTTCTTGAACCCTTGTGTAATCTTTAGTTTTGGCGAAGGAGGAATTTGCGATGGATGGTATCCGCCAAGGTGTTCCTTCAACGCAGTCTGAGCGTTTTCTACCAAGCTCCCCGGACACTGATCGATGCAATAGCCTGCAACAAAGGCCAGCCAGATCGTGAGACTATCACCTGGGTTCAGTTGATTGAACGGCCCGAAGGAAAACATAAACCGCGTATCGGAAAGCTCAGTCGTCTGTTGACAGGGCCAAATCCAAGAGGTTGAATCCCATTGATCGCCGCTCATCCAATTGTAGATCAAAGAATCTACCGTACCGGGACCGCCGCGTGTTGTAAAATCCCACCACTGGAAAATGTAGCGCAGAGAATCGAGCCGGCGTGGTGTTTGCAACACCGTGATACCCAATGGCGTCGCACCGCGATCCACAGGATTATGGATGTATGCTGTACGCAACGAATCGATATAACACGCATAGTCGTGTTGGAAATATTGACCCACATTGACCGGACCTACGTCCATATCGGCAAAGTAGCCGACAAATGCACGATTAATAATGTTCGTACCGACGTTGATAAAATGATACTCGAAGAAGATAATCGGGCTTAAGTCGGATTCAGAAAAAGCATACGATTTCTGCTCGACCTTTATTCCCATCGGAAAATGGTCAGCGACGATATTGGTAATATCGGCGACAGTGTCCGTAGCCGACATATACACATCGTGATTGCTGATCGCCGCATAATCTTCATCGACGTGCGGTTCGCCATGATCCGGGATTCCGTTCTTTTCAGTGTACCGGTTGGGGTCGTTCATCTTCCGGAAGGAGCCGTTCGCCAGCGGGTGGCAAAGATCGGTCGCGGATGGCTTGAAATCATCGAATGCCGGATCAGGATTCGTCACGGGGTCGTAGCTCCCGCGGCAGCCCACTTCCAAGCTATCCGGAACGCCGTCTGCTCCAATGTCGTCCGTCGCCTGAATCCAATCGCCGTCGTTATCTAGTCCATCGAGCTCGTCCTCATCAACTCTGCCGTCTCCATCGTCGTCAAATGAGCGCTTGTTCATCGGAAATTTATAGTACCCTGTTGAGGCGGTGTCGAACCCCGAATCGCTTGTTGCGGTAAACCAGATCTGATCCCGCAACGAGTCTTTCTTTGCGCCAACGAATTCCTTGCGGGCGTCGTCGCCATTGTATCCTTCGGAAACGTGGCGGACTCCATTAACCAGGCCGCCTATCCAGGGGCCTGCACCAAACATGTGCTCGACGCACTCGCCAATAGGAAACGAAGCGGAGATACCTACAAAGCAACCCGGAGTCGGGGGAGTTTGGCCGTCAAATGCCTCTTGCCCCATCGCCATCTGGGTACTCAGCCAAATCTGGAGATTGAACCCTTGGAGGGTTTTTTTCGCCCATGTATAGGTGGTCTTCTGCAACCGGTATTCCGCCTGCGAAGAAAAATCGAAGCCCTTCTTATCGGCGCCGAACAGAAGCGTCGATGCAATCATCGACAATAGAATCGGAACAATCAGTAAACGTTTCATACCCATGCTCGTTATCCTTAGATATCGGAGACTATTCAAAATTCAACTGTACGCCGAATAATATCTGGCGCGGGGGCGAAAATACGAATGGCAGCACGTACGAAGCGAGGGAATTATACGAACTCACCAGCCCTGTCGCAGGGTTGTAATCGCCATAACTATTCGGCCCGCCGGTAAAGGTGTTAAATCCGGCTGCGCCCGGAGCGATATTCTTGCGATCCAGGAGATTCAAAATATCGATCGTCGCACTCAGGTTCATCTTGTTGGCAAGGAGGAATCCCTTGCGGAAATTGAAATTGAACGTCGAGTTTGCCGGCAGAGTCGAGCTGTTATGCAGATAGACATTCAACGCCGTTGTGCGCGGAGTGTACGGGGTGTAGGGGAATCCGCTGCCGTAATCGTAGTTCAACGCCATCTGGTAATTGTTAAAGAACGGCAAACCGAACAGGTGCCCCTCCTCGTTCGGCTTCACGCTGTACGTCGCGAAAAAGTTAAACGTATTATTCTGGTCCCAATCTAACCGTGTTTCGCGGGGCAAATCGAATTGGGGATTGAAGATCGTTGCAAGAGGGTTCGATGAGCGCCCCTGAGCAATCTGATAGGTGTATGTTGCGTCAAACTTGAAATCTCCGCCGACGGCCTGATCCACCGAAAAATCGAACCCTCGCGCGCTCGCATAATCCAGATTCACATCAAGGTTCCACTGACCCCTGGGGATCGTCGAGATATAATCAAAAATATCTTTGTAAAACGCATGAATCTTGAATGCCATATCATCTGAGAATTGATCTTCAAAGCCCGATTCGTACTCTACCGTTCGTTGCGGCTTCAATCCGGGGTTGCCGACCACGTTGGAGGCGTTTGGATTGTAGGTGAAGGCGTCATCGAAATAGAGCGTCCGATCCGGGAATTGGAGAAAATGTCCGTAGTTAAAGTAGAACACGATGCGATCAGTGACCGGATATCCGATCGACAATCGGGGACTGACGTAGCCATGGAGCGCATAATACTGGAACGTGCTGCCGTTCGTCACGTTATTTACCCATGATGGCTGGATAACTCCGTTGGTCGCCCCGGTGGGATTAACGGCGCCATACCACGCATCGATCCAGTCCTGATAATACACTTGTTTGCCGATATCCATATAATCGTACCGCAAGCCGACGTGCAGGTTCAATCCGGAGAATTCGATATTATCCTGTATGTAGGCCGCACCATGGTTCGGGTAATCGCTTAGATTATAACGGTACGAACCGTACCCGGGATATAATCCGCGGTCGTGCCGGTACGTAAACGGCGGGTAGGCCGGATTGCCGAGCGAATCGTGCCCGATTGCCGTGGGATCTTCGATATCCGTCGAATTAATCGTTTCATAATAGAACTCGAACCCGGCCTTCAACAGATGGAGCGGATGAACCTGGCTGTTGAAATCGAGTCTCGCGGAGTATTGCTGTGTGATTCCGCTGTACCACGACTGATCGCTTCCGAGATATTGAAATCCGGTGACAGGGTCAGTCGTATTTTTCGTCGCGCTGGAATAATCGGAGGGCAACAAACCTGCAACATCGTTGCCGTTATGATCTTCAACTTTTCCCAATGTCGCTTTGAGAAACGTTCCCGAACTGAAAAAGTGGGTGAACGCGAACACGTG
>DATGFY010000166.1:0-4222 GCA_035308785.1 Bacteroidota bacterium
CCTGCGTCGTGATGTGCTGCAGCCAAAGTCCCGGGGCAACAAGCATCTTGCCCACCGGGGTCGTGCTGCGTTTCGCCGACCAGCGGATGAATTCGTATGCGACTCCTCCGACAAGCGGAATCAGCGGCAGGTGCGTCATCAATCGCACGCCAAGGGAAAGTTTCCCCAGCCACAAAATCATGAGCGAATCGAGAATGCTGAATAAGATCATTGCCGTCAGCATGACGATCAGAATAAAACTGGTACCGCAGCGCGGGTGAAAGCGCGTGTATCCCGCGGCAGAATCCGCCGAAAGCTCGCCGCCCGATTCGAATGTAAACACCGCTTTATGTTCCGCGCCGTGGTATTCAAACAACCGGTGGACGTCTTTCATTAACGAGATGGCCCAGAGATAGACCAATAAGATCGTAAGCCGTATTCCCCCGGCGATAAGGTTGAAGCCAAAGGCGTTTTGCTCGACGTTGAATAGCTTGGTCGTTATGAGCAACGGCGTCACAAAAAATACTGCGATGCCGACGAACAGCGAAAACATTACTGTCAATGCAAGCTTGACATTCGATGGGGATTTCTCTTTGGGAGCGGCTTTCGTCTCGCCGTTCTCAGCGGTTTTAAGATCTTCCATCGCCGCTTCGGCGGAAAAATTTAATGTCTCGATACCGATGAACATCATTTCGAGCAGCCCGATGGCGCCGCGGATAATCGGGAGCCGGAAGAACGGATACTTCTCGGCAAGCGAGACAAACTCGCGCGTCTTGACTTCGATGTCGCCGTTCGATCTGCGCACAGCCGTGGCAATTCTGCCAGGAGCGCGCATCATTACGCCTTCGATCACCGCCTGCCCGCCGACCTGCAGCGGCTTTGCGGGGTCATATTTCAAAGCGATTCGCTTGCCGGCAACGATTGCCGAATGCCCGTTTTGTGGCTTATTCAATTGAAATTTTCCTTAATAATATGTAAATATACGGAAAAACCGCCTACGAGCCAAGCGTTTCCGGAGGCGTATCGTCCGATTTTACTTCGGGCGGTTTTACCGCTTTCTCCAACCGCATCATCGAGCGCATCTTCCGCAACTCTTGCGCATTGAAAAAGTTCATCGCGTACATTGCTACGCAGAAGAGCGCAAGCAATCCGATCTTATAGAGAATATGCGGAATCGGCAGACGGACATAATAGAAGAGCAACAAAATCAATCCCACCGCTGCCGCCAGCTTTCCCATCCTGCCGAATTCATATTCTACGGGATAGACCCTCCGCACAATAAGATAAAGCATCACTGCCATGATGAAGTACGCGAGGAACGTCGCCCACGCTGCGCCCATCATTCCCATGCTCGGGATCATCAAGTAGTTCGCACCGATATTTACCGCTGCGCCCACAAAGGTAATCGGCGGCATGAAATACGTTTTCTTCTCGATATAGATGCCCGCCGACATGTTATTCGATATGCCGAGGAACACATACCCCATCAGCACCACCGGCACAATCGGCAAACCGCTCCAGTAATCCGGATGGATTAAATAATGCCCGAAGAATTTTATATGAACGATGTTCCCGATAAAGAGCGTCAAGAACAAAAACACCATCGACATGAACAGCAGCAGATACGTCAGCACGCGGGCAAAGATTTTTTTCGCGTCCGGTTCGCGCGCGGTGGAAAAATAAAACGGCCGCCAGGCGTAATCGTACATCGAAACAATCAGCATCATGAAGATTCCGAGACGGTAGTTCGCCTGATAGATTCCCACCGTTCCATAATTCGTCAGCGAAAGCAAAATAGGCCGGTCGATCACCTGAATCGCCATCGTTGCAAGCCCTGCAGGAACGAATGGGAGTCCGAATTTTAATAATGCGCGCAACAGTGAAGCATTAATCTTCGGCTTCAGATGGCGCAGCACCGTGGGAAGAAGAAGGATATACGTCACCACCGATGCCGTCAATCCACTGATGAAGATTCCCTCGATCCCCTTATGCAGTACGAGGAGGAGGATAATATTCATCGCGACGTTCACCGCGATGTTAGTGAACTTAATCGCAGCAAAGAGTTTCGGCTTGTGCTCCATTCGCAAGGCCGCGAATGGGACGATGCCCAGAGTATCGAAGAACAGGATGCCCGCAGAATAGTACACCGCAGAAGTGAATTGCTGGGGAAGCTGTAACAGGTGGCCTACCGGCGCGGAAAACACGCACATGAGCGAGCTGAATGCAACCGAACTCAGTACAAGAGCAAGGAACGGCGTGCTGAAATTGTCCTTCGTATCGCCGATTTCGAGCGTCGAGGAATACTTGAAGTACGACGATTCCATCCCGTAGTTATACAATACGGTAACAAACGCAATGATCGAATACACATTCGCCACCACGCCGTATTCTTGCGTATGGAGCACGTTTGTGTAAAACGGAACAAGGAGGAAATTGAGGAACCGCCCGAGGATGGTACTGATACCGTAGATCGCGGTATCGGTGCCGAGACGCTTTATCTTATCGAACATTGAAGGAATGAGAAACGCGAACGCTAAGCAGCGCTTTGGGGGGAGACTTCGAGCGAAATATCGAGCGCCTTCACCGAATGTGTCAACGCACCGACCGAAATGAGATCGACTCCGGTTTCCGCCACGCGGCGGACTGTCTCCAACGTGACATTGCCTGAGGCTTCGGTTTCAACTTTTCCGGCGATGGCCGCAACGGCCTCGCGCATGGCTTCGACTGAAGAATTATCCAGCATAATCCGGTTGACGCGCGGGTATTGCAACGCCTCGCGGACCTGCTTGAGCGTTGTCGTTTCCACTTCGATCTTCAGATCGAGTCCGTGCGCATCCAGATAGACAATGCATTTTTGAATAGCTTTCCCAATCGAACCTGCGGCAGCGATGTGATTATCCTTGATGAGCACCATATCGTCCAACCCGAAGCGGTGATTTGTTCCCCCACCCATGGTGACGGCAAGTTTATCGAGCGCACGCAAGCCCGGTGCGGTTTTTCTGGTATCGATGATCGTTGCTTTTGTTCCTGAAACGGCGCGGACATACGCGTGCGTGAGCGTCGCAATGCCGCTCATGCGTTGGAGGATATTGAGGGCAGTGCGTTCGGCTTTGAGGATGCTTGCGAGTGAGCCGCTGACCGTTGCCAATGTTTTTCCCGCGGAAATGGCATCGCCATCGGCGGCGAGCGGCGAGAATTCGAGATGAGAATCGACGGTATGAAAAACGAGCGCTGCAATCTCCAATCCGGCAACGACGCCGGCGGATTTTGCCATTAGCGTGCCGCTTCCCTGTTCCGATTCATCGATAATGGCATCGGTAGTGACGTCGCCGAGGCCGAGATCTTCCATCAACGCCTCTTCGATGATCCGCGAAATCCGGCCTTCGGAGATCATCGCTGAGGGAGAATCAGGACTTTTTCTGCTCGTCATCGACCAGCATGATCGGGATGTCATCCCGGATCTCATAGACCTTACCGCATTTCTTGCAGGTGAGCGTGCTTTTTTGCGGTTCGTAGTTCAGATCGCCGTGGCATTTCGGGCAGCACAGGATGGCTAAGAGTTGTTGCGAGAGCATAGGTTCAGGTTCTGGATTGAAATTATTTCAGTTGTTCGGCGAGGAGTTCGGTGAACGCCGCAGGAGCGCGCGTGGGCGTTTTCTTTTCGGCATTCACGAAACTGTGAATGGTGTAGCCTTCGACCAGGACTTGATCGGGCGTATCGCGATACACGACATATTTGATACGGATCCGCACTTGCGGGATTTCTTCGACAATCGTTTTTACGGTAATCTCTTCGTCGTACAACGCGGATTTCAGGTAATTCGCGTGCGCTTCGATTACGGGGAGCAGGTAACCCATCCGTTCAATTTCCGGATACGGCATGCCAATCTTACGCAGAAGATCAGACCTCCCCTGCTCGAAATATTCGAAGAACTTTCCATAATACACTATTTTCATCTGATCGGTATCGGCGTATCGGACGCGGATCTTGGTTTCGGAAAAGGTCATTCTTCGTACGCGCCCATAGCGGCAAATTTTTCGACTCGGCGTGAAATCAATTTGTCCGGTTTGATCTTTTTCAATTTCTTCAGCTCGTCAATAAGCGCCTCCTTCAGAGAATCAGCCGCTTGCTGAGGATTGCGGTGCGCTCCGCCGAGCGGTTCAGGGACAATGCGATCGATGATTTTTTGAGAGAGCAGATCGGGAGCGGTCAGTTTTAACGCTTCGGCCGCCTGCTCTTTGA
>DATGFY010000167.1:0-4037 GCA_035308785.1 Bacteroidota bacterium
TAACGGCACCGATTGGAAAGTCCAGTTGATCCCCGGGGGCCCTTCACTCAATTCGATCTTGTTTCAAACTCCGCAACACGGCTGGGCTATCGGTGATGCAGGAGTGATTCTCGAAACGAACGATGGCGGCGCAACCTGGAACCAACATGCGCTTTTTACGTTCGAGAATCTGCACGACATTGATTTTGTTTCTTCCACAACTGGTTACATTTCCGGCACAAGCGGGTTGGTCATGCAGACAACGAACAGCGGAGCCGGCTGGATGTTTCAGCATACATTCAGCGGCGGAACATTCAACGCGCTCCATTTTATCAGCCCGACTCGCGGCGTCGCAGTGGGGGATAGCGGAGTTATTGTTCGAACCTCTGATGGCGGAGCAACATGGCGCCGAACGACGAAGGCAACTTCCAGTGCCTTGCGGTCTGTAAGTTATGCCGATGCCGGCCATGTTTTTGCAGCGGGTGATGGCGGCATCGTCGTTGAATCGTTCACCGGCGATAGCGTTTGGGCTTCCATATTTACTGCGTCGATTGGATCCGCCCACTCGATCTATTTTCTGGATTCGCAGCACGGGTGGGTGGCCGGTTCGAATGGTACCGTCGATGCAACGACGGATGGCGGTATAACCTGGTCGAACCAGAAGACCGGTATTGAACAGCATTCAGGAAGCGCTCAGGTGCTAAATTCAATCCTTTTCCTCAACGCCAATAATGGATTCGTTGCGGGCACTGGTGGAGTGGTTCTTCGGACTACTGATGCCGGAGCGTTGCTTCCAAGCGGATCGTCAGGTTGGACGATTGTCCCGGGCGGAAAGATTCATGTCGCTGTTGCCGATGGTGTCGGTACGGATGGTCACCGGAGCATTGTATTTATCGGCTTGCCGTTGCATGTGTTGAATGGCGATCCGGTAGCTGTGCAGCAATTCATCCAAACGGTTCTTCATACGGAATTTGGCTTATGATGAACACCCGCTGGCATTCGTTCGCATTCCGGGTTCAGGCGCTCGGGCTTTTGGTCGTTCTCTTTGCATCGATCGTGGTTGGCCAGCCGGGCAAGGCGGTGATCAAAGGAACGATCACCGATAAATCAACCGGTGAACCCTTAATCGGCGTTAATGTTTCTGTCAAAGGAACATATAAAGGCGCCGTGACCGACGTGGAAGGGAAGTTTGTCATTAACGATGTCGGCCCCGGCTCCTACACGGTTCAAATCTCTTACATTGGCTACAAGCAAGCAGAGTATGCCTCGTTGAATGTTACCGCCAACCAGGTAGTGAATCTCGATACGAAGCTGGAGCAAACCGCATTGAATTTGGGGCAGGAGGTGGTGGTTTATGGTGACAAGCCGCTCTTTAATATAGAGGAAACGCAGAGCACGCACACCGTAAGCGCGAAGGAATTGAAAGTCGCCGCGGTATCAAGCATGCAGGATATCGTTGCCTTGCAACCCGGCGTTGTTCAGGGAGATGGAGAAATCCACATCCGCGGCGGCAGAACATACGAAAATGCCTACATTGTCGATGGGATTTCTGTTCAAGACCCGCTCAGCGGAACCGGATTCGGACTTCAGGTAAGCCCCGATGCGATTCAGGATGTTGAAGTCATCACGGGCGGCTACAACGCAGAATATGGCCAGGCAACCTCCGGCGTCGTGAGTGTGACGACGAAGGACGGGGGTAGTTCGTATAACGGCACGATCATGACGAAGCGCGATCATTTCGGGTTCAACGATAATTCCCGTTCGAACTCCAATACCGATTTGCTCAATGCAACGTTGAGCGGCCCTGAACCGGTATTTTCATACCTGCTCCCGGCCTTAGGAGTTACCGTACCCGGCACGGTAAGTTTCTTTGGAACCGCGTACATGAATGTTACCGATGAATACACTCGGTGGGCGCAAACTGTCGTCGACGGTGCCCCTGAAGGATACCACGTGGCAGTCCCTTCGAAAGTTGTATCCTCGCTCTTTCCAAATGCCCAGTGGCTGAGTCCGAGAACGGATAATAATTGGTCGTGGTTCGGCAAATTTACTTGGAAGCCCTCGCCGACGATTAAGCTGTCGTTCGTCAACTCAACCTCCATTACGATCAATCAGGATACCAAAGCCGTTCAGACCACTCTCGAACATGTTGACCCTGTTCCGGGCTACCAATACACGTTCCAAAATATTTTCGATAGCGCAAATACGTTCACGCAGCTCAACGTCGAAAACGCCATTCAATTTACACAAACGCTCGATCCGAGAACTTTTTATGAAATTCACCTGAGCCGTTTCAGCGCTCATGTGCGCGCAGATGCGAACGGAAAGTATTACACTCAGTACAACGATCCCCGCGATATCATCACGCTTCCATTGCAATACTACCACAAGGGCAGCGACACGATCGGCGTCATTCCCGGCGACGGATTTTATGACATCGGCAATGCCGGCGTCTGGCGTGATCAATCAACGATCGAGTACACGGCAAAACTTGACGTCACACACGATTTTGCCGAGAATCACCGCTTCAAGACCGGCATCGAATCGCGCTTCCAGGATCTTCAGATGATCGATCTGCTCGATCCATGGTATAAACCGCTGGGCCTTGACAACGACATTTTCGACGTGCACCCGGCCATGGGCGCTCTCTATGCCCAGGATAACCTGAAACTTAAAGGGATGATTCTTGATGCCGGGATGCGTTTGGATTACTGGTTCCCGGGGAGCTACGTCGATGATGCAGTCAACCTGCCCTCATCCGAAACGAACATTCCTTCGGCAGTTCGGGCTGCGTATTTCAACGATACGTACGGGGTATTTGGACATCGGATGAAAGCCCGGCTGAGCCCGCGCCTTGGCGTTTCGCATCCCGTTTCCGATAATCAATCGCTCTTTTTCTCGTACGGCCATTTTTCGAAATTCCCGCGGCCGCAATTTGTCTATTCAAAATTGATTCAGTCGTCGGCACTTTCGACGTCGCAAGTCATCGGCGATCCCGATTTAAATCCGGAAACAACCGTTGCCTATGAGCTCGGCATCCGCAACCAGCTTAGCGGGAACGATGTCTTGACTGTGACATCGTACTACAAAGACATTTTCGATTACATTTCGGCGAAGACCCTCGTTTCATCGGGCAGCCGGCTATCCAGCTTAACGTACACGACGTATGTCAATTTGGATTACAGCCGCATCCGTGGAATCGAGTTGGAGTACAAGAAACGCGTAGGCGATTGGTTTAGCGGCGCACTTTCAGGTTCGTATTCGGTTGCAACCGGCAAGAGCTCCACCGCGGATGACGCGATTTACAACATCCAGCAAGGTTTGACTCCGACCCTCACCGAACAACCCGCATCCTATGATCGGCCATTTCAAGGAACGCTTAATCTCGATTTTACTTCGAAGCCCGATGGAAGTCTGATTGGAAACTCAGAGGGATTTATCAGATTCTTTTACGAATCCGGAAAACGGTACACTCCGGTGATCTACTACGGCAACGATCCGCAAACCGGCCGGCCGGAATATATCTCTGATTACAATCATCCCTATTCGGCCATCGCGGCGCCATGGTTCTACATCGACGTGACGATTCAGAAGAATGTGAATATTGGATTGGGAAAATTGCAGTTCACGCTTGAACTCTTGAATTTGCTTAACAATCAGAATTCCCAAATCATCAACCCGGTTACGGGCCGGGCGTACCAATACGGCGATCCGACCGTCTATCCATCAAGTCCGCTGGTGAACGATCCGAAATATCCTCAACTGACCGCGCCGGTCTCTCCGTATCCATACGATCCGTCGCGATATCTTAACCCGTTCACCGCACGATTCGGGGCATCGATAGCGTTCTGATGAGAATGCGAACAAACATATTTGTTAGAATTTGTTCGATTCTGTGTTTCGCTCTGGCTGCAATGAGCGTTGCGCAGGCGCAACTTGTTCCAAATCTTGGCGGCCAGCGCGTGGGGATTTCTGCGTTTCAGTTCTTGAAAATCGGCGCCGATGCACGCGGAGCGGGGATGGGGGAGACCTATGTTGCGCTCGCGAACGATGCCTCC
>DATGFY010000168.1:0-2963 GCA_035308785.1 Bacteroidota bacterium
ATGTATATTGCTCTCGGCATTTTCATTGTTGTCATCCTCGGGATAATCGCACTCATCGCAAAGATTCCAATCAAGCAATTTGTGAAAGCGGTGAAGGAACCGGCGTTGATTGCCTTTTCAACCACAAGCTCTGAAGCCGCCCTGCCGAAGGCCATGATCTCGATGGAAAATTTCGGCGTTCCGCGACGCATTGTTGCTTTGGTTCTTCCGACCGGATACAGTTTCAACCTCGATGGGTCAACGCTCTACCTCGCCCTCGCTTCGATGTTTGTCGCGCAAGCGGCAGGTGTTCATCTCAGTATCTTGCAGCAAGTCGTTATGATGCTGACGCTCATGTTAACGAGCAAAGGCGTTGCGGGAGTGCCGCGCTCTTCGTTGGTTATACTCGCCGGAACGCTTACCACATTTGGCCTGCCTCTTGAAGGCGTTGCCGTCGTTCTCGGCGTGGATGCTATTATGGATATGGGCCGTACGACACTGAATGTGGTTGGCAATTGCCTTGCCAGTGCTGTTGTGGCACGGTGGGAAGGAGAACTAAAGCTTCAAGTTTGAAGTACGAAGTACGAATATGAGAATTTATCCACGAAATGTCATGCTGAGCGGAGCGAAGCATCTCCGACCATAGCGTAGAATGAAACCGTTCGTCACCATAGAAGAATTTCCGGGAACTTACACATGGGAGATTCTTCGCTTACGCTCAGAATGACATTCACTTGTAGTATTTCATAAATCATCATTGCTCTAATTTATGTCTCTACTTCAATCTATCTTTTTAGGATTCGTTCAGGGCATCAGCGAGTTCCTGCCGATCAGCAGCACGGCCCATCTTACACTGGCGGGCAAATTCATGGGGCTTATTGACCCGCAACATCCTGATTACTGGACTGCGTACATTGCCATTATTCAGCTTGGGACGATGGCTGCAGTGGTCATCTACTTTTTCAAAGATCTGCTCGCAATGCTCACGAGCATCATTGCAGATCTGCGCAAGGGTATCACGGCGAGCGGTGAGCGTTGGAGCTCAGAATCGAAGCTGGCCTGGAAGATTATAATCGGAAGCATTCCGGTAGGGATAATTGGGCTATCCCTGAAAGAATTCATCGAAGGAAAATTTACGAAAGAACTCAGCACCATCGCAGGTAGCATGATTGTTCTTGCCCTGCTCCTCCTCGTCGCGGAAGCGGTCGGCAAACGAAAGAAAACCCTCGAGCAAACGACGATGCTCGATAGTTTCTTGATCGGCGTCGCGCAGTGCTTTGCCTTGATCCCCGGCGCCTCCCGCTCGGGCACGACGATAACGGGCGCACTTTTCCTCGGCATAAACCGCGAAGCCGCAGCACGATTTTCATTCTTACTGAGCATTCCTGCGGTTCTTGGAAGCGGGCTCCTTGAAATGTATCATGTCCGCCACCATATCGCCGAGTTAGGCGCGGCAAATCTTGTGGCAGCAATTATCGTCGCAGGAATCGTCGGATACGCCTCCATCGCGTTTTTGTTGAAGTATCTTAAAACGCACACCACATTCCTCTTTATCTGGTACCGGCTCATTCTCGGTTCAGCGTTGTGGGTGCTGATCATCATGGGAATGAACTAAGAGCATTGCTGAATGCTGAATTATGAATGATGAATAATTAGATTAATATAATTTTGATGGACTTCTTACGCAATCTCTTACATAATCTCACATCTGTTGAAGCATTGATCCGCTGGGGCGGATATGCGGGACTCACGGCGATTATTTTTTCGGAGACCGGATTGCTGGTAGGTTTTTTTCTGCCCGGAGATTCACTGCTCGTCACTGCCGGAGTGTTTGCCGCACGGGGAGATTTTAACGTGGCGATCATCATCCCGCTGCTGGCAACAGCAGCTATCATCGGCCAGAGCGTGGGGTATTACATTGGGTACAAGACGGGACCAAAATTATTTGCACGGGAGGATTCTCTCCTCTTCAAAAAGCACCATCTCCGTACCGCGCACGAGTTTTATGAGAAACACGGCGCCTCCACCATCATCATCGCGCGGTTTATACCTATCGTTCGCACGTTCGTGCCGGTTGTTGCGGGTGCGGCCGAGATGAACTACCGCAAATTCCAACTCTTCAACATCATCGGGGGATTCGGCTGGATCGTCAGCATGGTTTTGATTGGATACTTGCTGGGCAGCGTCATTCCCGGCATCGATAAACATATCGATGTGGTTATCATAGGTGTTATTGTGGTTTCGATGGTGCCGGGAGTGGTGAAGTATTTGCGGATGCGCTCGCAAAAATCCAAAGCGTAGAGCGATCCGGATTACACCCGAAGTCTCACCTCTGCGTTCGTGCCCGCGCGAACGGCATCATTACATACCGATCTAATAGCACAAGAATCAAGAAGAATACTACGAAGAATAGCGTAATCGAGATTCCTTTTGCTCCGAAGAGAAACGGCAGCGTTGCATGCAGCCATCTCGTCACCGATGTCGAACCCGCGTTTACTGTTTGAGCAAAATGCGCATATGTCGCGCTCGTTGCATCGGCGGGAGTCTTCAGCTCGCTTTGTTGTAAAACCCCTGTAAGATAGAAAATTGCAATAATTGATCCCGCTACGATCAACAGGCCTAACGCGGGCGCAAGATTTTTCAGTACTATCCAGGCAAGCGAAGGCGCTTCACTGATTCCAAGACGCCGGAGTATCTTCTCTTCAATCCCCGCCGGCCCCTTCACGCGCAACGCCAGCGCCACCATCCGGTCATTTTTTTCACATACACGCACTTTGCGCGTGCAGGCGTAGCATGTTCGGAGATGCTCGTTCATGGATTCGTCATGCCGCTTGGCATCGACAAATTGCTGCAGTTCAATTTCGGAGGGATGGTTCATACTCATGCGGTCTCCAATTCAAATTCTTGCGACAAACTCTTGCGCAGCAAGTCCCGCGCGCGAAATAGATGCGATTTCACCGTACCGGGAGGAAGCTCTAGCACTT
>DATGFY010000169.1:0-1552 GCA_035308785.1 Bacteroidota bacterium
GATGGAGTCGTGCCAAATGCTTCGATGGAAACAATCGCACCCGTTCGTTCCTTGTTTTGGTCGAGTTGATTCTGCAATAAGCCTTTCACCGGTTCAAGCCGTTTCGCAGAATTTTCCATGGCAGCTTCCAAGAGCGAGTAATCTCCCCGAAGTGCAGCGGAAAAGATTTTGGGAATCGATTCGTGGAGCGCATTCACCTCGAGGAGATCGATGTTATCGGGGAGCATCAGCAAAGCGTCCGCATCTGCGCCGGTGGCGCGAATGGTCAAATTTGGGCCGGAAGCGAAGACCGAGTACGATCCGCCGGATGACAGCGTGT
This sequence comes from Bacteroidota bacterium, assembly GCA_035308785.1. Classification (GTDB taxonomy): domain Bacteria; phylum Bacteroidota; class Ignavibacteria; order UBA10030; family SZUA-254; genus DATGFY01. The sequence continues at coordinate 320 of DATGFY010000169.1, forward strand.
AAAAATCGGCAAAGTCATCAAGGCGTCCGCCGGTGTTTGGCTGAATTGCGGGCGGGGGATCGACCGCGCTTCCGAATACCATATCCTGAATATGGCCGCGGACGGCATCGAGAAGCGGCCTGCCATTGTAAAATTGATTGCAGAAGAGCATGGTTACCGCATTTGAATCGATGTAGCGGCGGAGTTCCGCGCTGTTCCCTAAATCGCTGCCGCCGTTGTGCTGGATCAGCAAGCCATGCGGTGAATCGATAACGTCCCATCCGTACGCGTATTCATTCAGGAACGGCGTGAACAGTTTTTTCTTTTCTGCGCCAGGCAAAATCGATTCGCCGAGCAGCGCCGAATGCCATCGGTACATATCCATGGTCGTCGAAAGTATTCCTCCGTTGCCGATCAAAAACCAATAGGGGTATTGCCGTTCGAGCGGAGTTTTATTATCGGTTTCGCCGACATACCAATGGGCAACCGTCCGTTGTTTCCATTCGGGGAGGCGGTAGCCCGTCCACCTCATCCCCGCGGGAATGAATAAACTATCATGCAAGAACTGTTCGTACGAGATGCCGGATACCAGTTCGACAATTGCCGCAAGAAGCGTGTATCCGGAATTGGAATACGCGAACCGTTCGCCGGGTTTGAATTCCACGGGTAGCGCGAGGATGCGCTTAACCGCTTCGTCGCGGCCAACGGGTTCGTAGTCGCCGCCGCCATCTTGCACGATGCCCGATGTGTGCGTGAGCAAATTGTGCAGGGTGATTCCGCGCTTGTCGGCGGGAGCATCGGGAAAAAATTTCTCGATCGGATCCATCACGGAAAGTTTTCCATTCGCCTCGCATTTCAAAATCGCCGCGGCGGTAAATTGTTTGGTGATCGAACCGACGCTGAAGATGGTGCCTGCATCGTTTTTGGTCCCGCTGGAACGGACCGCAAGCCCATATCCCTTATTGAGAACGACTTGCCCGTTCTTTGCGACGAGCAGAGCGCCCGAAAATCCGAACGGCGTTATTCCGGTAAGATATTCATCAAGGGTTTTGCCGAGCGTGCCGCTGACAACGGCGGTATCGCCCGGATCGCCGGCGTAAAGAAGCTGAGCCGCGAGAAGCACCAGGCAAGCGCCAAGTACGGCAGTGATCTTTCGAATTCTCATAATATTGATTAGTTGTGTATGTTATGATACGGAATCCTTGGCTATCCGTTGCGCAAGGCGAACTTTTAACAATAATTGCCTTAAAGATA
>DATGFY010000170.1:0-9399 GCA_035308785.1 Bacteroidota bacterium
TCTTCAAGAGCGGAATGTTAACCGACTTGGAATCGGAAGCAAGCTCATAGAAGAAGCTGAAACCATACGTTGCCAATAGTCCGAGGACAAACGGCAGCAAGTGCAAAATCATCGCCGGCACACGGAACTTATTGAAGAACGGGAAAAACGCGAACATCGCCTGATAGAAGAACGGCGAGAATTTTCCAAACGATATCAGGAAAATAATCGCTGCAAGAATTGTCAGGAAGATCGTCATCCGGTTGCGTCGGTAACTAAGCGCAAAGATACACAGAATGATCGGCAAGATGCCGATATAGACGGTGGAGGTTGTGAAGGGCATCCAGCCCCAATACATAGGGAGGGTTTGTTGAGTTCCTTGCCAGTCGGTAATGTATTGGCTTGAGAAGCCGAATGTCGAAGGGATGATGAGGTTGAACATCTCGAAGGGATGAAATGACCACTGAGTGGCGTAGTCCATATCGAGACCTGCCGAAACGCCGGCTTCGCCGCCGCCGCGGATAGAGTACTTAGAATACTCTTGCGTAGGCAAATAGACGTAGGCGGCGATTGCAAGGCCGAGGATGACGGCAAGAGCGAACAACGAAGTTTTCTTGACTGCTGCTCCGGCCTGAGACGACTTGATATCTAAAATAATTTCGTACAACATGAAAAAACCGATGACCAGCAGGCCGTAATACGCAATCTGCACGTGATCCGAGAGCAGCATTGTCCCAACAGCGGCGGCAAGCAACCCCAAGTATAACAGATTCCGTTTCTGCAAAAGCTGATATGTCAGTAAAAGCACAAGCGGGATGTAACTCAGCGTGGCGACTTTCGAGCCGTGGCCTGCCGAGGGCAGCTCAATCATGTATGGACTCATCATCGTTACCATTGCAGCAAACAATGATGGAATGTTGCCAAATTTCAGCACGCGCGCGAAGGCGTAGGCAAATATGCCGATGATGAAAAAGTGCACAATCATCCAACTATTTTCCGCATTCAGGAAAAGCAAGCGGAATGGAAGTTGAATGAGATAATGGTTGAGGAAGTTCACATCGATCGGGAACATGAGTGCGCCAAAGACGGGCATCCCGCTGAAAATGTACGGTATCCACAACGGATAGCTGTGCTGAACGCTATCGAGGTGGACAATCGCCTTGCCCCACGCCATCGAGGCGGCCGTATCCCCGGAGTCTGCGAAGGCCATATCCTCCGTGATGATTCGGAAGCAGAGGAAATACAAAATGAGAAAAAGAACGCCAATGCAAAGTGCATCGCGTTTCCACGGCGCGAGTTTATCGAACCATCCAGGAGGAGAAGGAGGCAGGAGCGATTTAGACCCCCGGAGTTTGTCTTTCATGGTAAGAAATATACGAAAAAATCGTTAAATTAAACGGTGAGCAACGGACCGATAAGTTCGAATGCGCGTTGCTGGAAATTAGAAAGGTCGAAATATTCGCGGCGGCGGCTCGCATTGGCGCGGAGACGTGCGAGCGAGTTTTCGGGCATGCGAGCAATCAAAACGGTTTTTTCCACAAGTTCATCGATCGTTTCCCATAGGAAACCGTCGACCCCTTCGGTGATTATTTCTTTCTGGCCGCCCCGATTGATTGCAACGGGAATTGCCTGTGCTCCCATCGCTTCCACGGTGGTTATGCCGAAATGCTCGACATTTTCGGGGTGAGCGACCTCATCGACCTGGTAGCCGGCAGCATGCCAAAAGATCGAGGCTTCATTATAGAGACGGCCAAGTTCTTCGAACGATACATTGAAATGGAAAAACACGGGGAAGCCGCGATTATCATCTTCAAGTTTTTTCAGCATCCTACTGGTGGCAGAATCTTTCGACATGCTGCCGGCGAGATGATACTCCCATCCGGGGAGCTGGGGAGATGCGATCCGAAATGCTTTCGTCATAATATCGTAGCGTTTATTATTGTAGAGGCCGCTGAAAAACCTTCCGGCGCTGCAGATTATCTTCTTTTTGGAAATTCCCTCGGTTTTGAAATCGTGGATTGAAGGGTAGAGCACGGACGAGTTGACGCCGAAATTTCCTTTTAAGGCATTTGCGACAAAATCGGAATATGTAAGGATCAGATCGGCTTTAGTTTTCGAATCTGCCAGGAGACGGAGACGGTAGAGATCTTTGACCGCCTCTTTAACCTTCCCGTGCAAAAGTTTCTCGGAAACAGACGCCACGCCGATTTTACCATAAGGAATTTGGAGGATCTGCACGCATTTTTTCGATGCCGAAGGAACGCTTCGGAAGTTCAACATGCAGATGAACAGATCGGTGCCGCGCGTCAACCGTACAAGATCGGCCGAACCGCCCTCGAACCGCTGAAAATCAATTTTCGAAAGGTCGATATGGTAAAACTGTTCAAGCCGATGCTTATCGAGCATTGGATCTTGATACGCCACGGTAAAGCGGGTACCGGGCCTGCGCGAGAGAATTTCAAGCAAGGTAAGGAAGTACCGCTCCCCTCCGCCCAAGGACGACCAATAAGGACTATATGCGATGGCCCGGAGCACGAGGCGTATAATGCGGAAGAATTAATTTGAGATTGCAAACTCTTGAATGTATTTCGAATATATTGCCTTGAAACGTTCTAAAGGTACTTAAAAAATGTTGAAATGCCAAGCAGTATTCCGTGGGTTTTGTACCGTTGCGGTTGTACAGATATCATTCTAGAATGACGGAATTCGCCGTGTTTGCATAACGTTTTGGAATGTCATATATTAAAATTTACTCAAGATTGTAAACTTCAAAGAGGATTATGAATATTCTAATAACAGGAGGCGCCGGATATGTTGGGAGTATATTGGTCGAGCGGCTACTCCTCAATAATTTACTAGTTTCCGGCGGGATGAATGAACTTTCCGTAAACGGATCGGGAGTTCTGGACGCGCCACAATTCCATCTGAAGGATAAAATCAATCTTACCGTTCTTGATAATCTGACGTACAAGCAGACGAGCCTCACAGAGTATGCATGGAGGGATGATTTCACGTTTGTGTATGGCGATGTGCGCGACAAGGAATTACTTCGAAAGCTGGTGAAGGCGAACGATGTGATCATTCCTCTCGCGGCAATAGTCGGCATGCCTGCCTGCAAGAAATTCCCCACAGAAACAACGCAAATCAACCAAAATGCGATTGAGTTTATCTCGGAAATCTCTTCCCGGGATCAGCTCATTGTCTACCCGACCACGAACTCGGGCTATGGCATCGGACAGGTGAAGGACGGCAGCTTGGTAGAATGCACGGAAGAGACACCGCTGAATCCCATTAGTTTGTACGGCGTCACAAAAGTAAACGCGGAAAACTGCCTTCTGAACAACAATAAGGAGAATGCTATTACACTCCGCTTGGCAACAGCATTTGGAATTTCTCCTCGCATGCGGCTCGACATTCTTGTCAACGATTTTACTTACCGGGCGTACACCGATCGGTACATGGTTATCTTCGAGGGACAATTCAAACGGAACTTCGTCCACGTCCGTGATATTTCGCGGACATTTATTTACGCTCTGAACAAGCGCCAGACGATGAAGGGGCAGCCGTACAACGTGGGACTGAGCGATGCGAATTTAAGCAAACTGGAACTCTGCGATCGGATTAAGAAATTCATACCTGACTTCTACACGACCGAGTCGGAGATCAACAAGGATCCAGACAAGCGAAACTACATCGTTTCAAACAAGAAACTTGAAACGCTCGATAAGAAAGAGCCGTGGTTTGCGGCCCGTTCGCTCGAAAGCGGAATAAAAGAACTTATCAGCGCGTACTCAATTATTTCGAATAACAACAGGGCGTTCACCAATCTTTAGTCAACGGATTCTCGAACGGTGTTATTCCAAACACTGCGGTGCAGATCGATTTTTCTTCTCGATTCTTTGTCGCCTGATTAGCTGCCATTCCCACGTAATGTTCATTTCGCAGGTCGCCTAAAATGTTATGCCGTGTATGTGATTCAACCGACCTTGATTTGGCGATCGACTTAGGGAAGCAGCCCTGGGCGAACAATTTCCTCCGTGAGGACCAGATCGGCAAGGAGTTGTATTACCCCCTCCGCGTCGTGTATTGCCAGCGCTGTTCGGCGGCGCAACTCGATACAACGGTTCCCAAAGAGGTCATGTTCGGCGATCATACCTACCTTTCCGGGATGACAAAATCACTCAGCGAGCATTTCAAAGCGATTGCGCAGGAAGTCGACGGTCGTTTTTTCTCCACATTGAAGCAAAAAACCGCGCTCGATATCGGGTCGAACGACGGAACACAGTTGAAGCATTACCAGGCCCTCGGATACGATGCGGTTGGGGTTGAATCGTCTCGCACAATTGCACGGATTGCGAATGATGCCGGCGTACCAACGGTGAACGAGTTTTTCAATCTCGATCTGGTCAAGAAACTCGGACGTAAGTTTGAGGTCATCAATGCCTCCGGCGTGTTCTTCCACCTCGAGGAGTTGCACTCTGTGTGCGAAGGGATCCGCGAAGCGCTGAGCGAGAATGGCGTTTTCCTTGTTCAGTTTCTTTATATGAAGAGGATCGTCGAGAATCTTGCCTTCGATCAGATCTACCACGAACATTTACTCTATTATAATCTCAAGACAATCCAGACGCTCTTACAGAGACACGGTTTGGAAATGTTCGATGCCTATGTGTCGCCGATTCACGGCGGTTCGGTCATCGGATGTATCACGCATACGGGAAAGCGGCAGCCAAGCGAGCGACTGGAAATCCTGAGAGGGGAAGAGGATCGAGCGAAGAGCAACGATTTGCAGACGTACCGGGAATTCGCGAAACGTATAGAGGAATCGAAAGGGGAAAACCTGCGCTACCTTACGAGCGCCAAAGGCGGCAGCAAGCGAATCTTTGGATTCGGCGCGCCGGTGAAAGGGAACACGCTGCTCAATCATTTCGGCATCGGTACGGATCTCTTGGATTGCCTCGTCGAGAAGAACGAATTGCGGCGTGGATTGTTCTCTCCGGGGATGCATATCCCAATCGCGATCGAAAAAGAACTTCCGGCGCCGCCCGATATTTATTACGTGCTCGCCTGGAACTTCAAGAAGGAGATATTGGCAAACAACCGCGCGTTGATCGACCGCGGAATCGAATTTTATTTTCCGGTAAATCCGAAGGATAGTTGAGCCGATGCGTATTCTTATTACGGGAGCGAGCGGATTTCTCGGAAAGTTTTTGGTCGAGCATTTTAATGGCGACGGCCACGAAGTAACTGCGCCGTCGTCGAAAACGTGCAATCTTACCGTTCAATCGTCCCTCAACCAATTTTCCGGCACGAAGTACGATCGGATCTTCCACCTCGCCGCATGGACACAGGCGGGAGATTTTTGTTTACGTCATCCCGGCGAGCAGTGGATTATCAATCAGCAGATCAATACGAACGTTCTGACATGGTGGCAAACGGCCCAGCCCCAGGCGAAACTTGTTTCGATCGGAACAAGTTGTTCGTACTCTCCCGATCTCCCTCTGACCGAAGAGAATTATCTCACGGGCATGCCGATCGACAGCCTGTTCACCTACGCGATGACCAAACGCATGCTGTATTCCGGCATGCTTGCGATGAACAAGCAGTTCGGTCTGCGATATCTCTGCGTTGTGCCATCGACATTATACGGACCGGGCTATCATCTCGACGGCAGGCAAATGCATTTTATATTTGACCTGATCCGAAAGATCATCAATGGGAAGAACTATGGCGAACCCGTGGTTCTCTGGGGAGACGGATACCAGAAGAGGGAACTTGTACACGTTTCCGATTTTGTGCGGATCATGCTGGAACTCGATCGCCAGCGGGAAAACGATATTATCAACATTGGTGCAGGGGAAGAACATACGATACGGGATTTCGCGGAGATCATCTGCCGGAAGGTCGGTTATGAGTTTGCAAAGATCCGGTTCGATACAACCAGATATGTCGGCGCCCGCTCGAAAATGCTCGAGACAGCCAAGCTCAAGAACGACATGCTCAATCTTGACTTGATTCCGCTGGAAAAAGGCTTGAACGAAACAATTGAGTGGTTCATGAAGGAAACCTACAAAGTGCATTCACGCGTCTAGATGAAGTTTTCCAGACTTCTGATTGTCGATCCTTCCTTACTCAACTATCTTGGGCACGATTATGAGTACGCACGGTCCATTGCCGAGACTGCACGGAAACGAGGGATCGATACGACTGTTGCTTGCCACCGGAATGCAGAACCTACCATCGTATCCTCGTTGGGCGCGCTGCCTGTCTTCCGGACCGGAATGCACGATAAAACGATAGATTTTAAACGGTTCCCCAATCTCAGCAAGCAATTGCGTGGCATTATTTATGCCATCAGGTTCTATCAAGATTGGAAGAAGTTAATGAAGCGATTTCACCCTGATCCGACCGCGCTGATATTTATTCCGACGTCGCCGGAGATTGGCTTCTTCGGGATACTCTTTTGGCTTTGGATGCGCAATCCTGCGACGTGTCCGAAAGTCGTCCTGTTATTCCGGTATGAAGCTCGGCCGACAATGAAATGGATGAAAGCGCTGATGGTATCGTTAGTGAGCAGGAATGTCCTCATGCCGACAACCGATAGCGACATTCTCGCCGGCCGGTACAAGGAACTTACTTCAGCTACGTATACAGTTTTGCCTGTGCCGCATATCGCGGGCAGTTGGGGAGAGGCCCTGCAGTCCGCCCCTTCGAAAGGTCCTTTCGTTGTTACCTACTTTGGAGATTCGCGTGCCGAGAAGGGTTTCCCGATGTTGATTCAGGCGATACCGTTCCTCTCTCGTCAGATCGAGGCGGGAGAGATCAGTTTTGTTCTTCAGTGTCACCGCATTCTCTACGAGGCCGAGGTCGACGCGGCACTTGAACATCTTGCACAACTCGAACGAGAATTTCCTGAGGGGATTCGATCCATAAAGAACACGCTTTCATCAGAAGATTATTATGGTTTATTCCGCGATACCGGGGCGGTCGTGGTGCCATACCGCAAGGCGAACTATGCCGGGAGGACTTCGGGCATACTTGTCGAAGCGTTCGCATTCGCTAAGCCGGTGATTGCCACGGCAGGAACGTGGCTTGCTGCACAAGTCCAACAATCGCAGAATGGAGTCTTGTTCGAGGACGGAAATCCGAAATCGTTGGCCGAGGCAATTCAAACGGTTGCCGGAAATCTCGGCGAATATCGGAGGAAGGCGGCAACGGCATCCAAAATATGGAAAGCGCAGCACAATCCGGAACGCCTGCTCGATAAATTATTTGCCTGGAATGACCATGACTAATACATCCAAAATATTACACAGGTATTGATGGAATTCGGCAGACACATCGGCAAAGGATTGTGGGCATTCGGAGATAAGGCGCTCCCCGCTCTCTATGGCATTGGGATGATCTTTCTTGTGCAGCGAGCACTCCCGACTCAGGAATATGCCACTCTTGCAGTTATTTTACAAGTCTTTACGCTTATCAGTGCGTTATGTACATGGCTCGCGTACCAACCGCTGGTGAAATTTGCCGCCGAGTCAGAGAACAAAGGCGGCTACATTGTCGGCGCATGGACGTTGAGCGCTGTTTTTTATCTTCTCATCAGCGGCCTTCTCATTGTGTTTAAACCGTACATTGTCCCGTTGCTCGATAGAACAGGGAAGGGCAATCTTGGGCCGTTATTATCTTACGTGCCGTGGATGTTTGCGGCGACATGGTACAGGAGTTTTGCGGTGGGGCTGCTCCAGGCGAGCTATAAGGTGGTCAAGATTTTCTGGATCGATGCGGCGTACTTCCTCGGCATCATTCTGTGGATTCTTCTTGCAAGATGGGCCCACCATTATTCAACGGGAGAAGATTTCCTCTTGCTGAATATCCTTGCCCTCCTCGGATCAAGTTTTCTCGCGGTCATTCTTACGTTCGTGGATCTCCGCGGGAAGTTGCGCTTCGAGAAGAAAGCGCTCGGCCAAATGTGGGATTTCGGGAAATTCGCATTTTGGGGGGCGGCGTTCTATACGCTCTATTCCCAAATGGATGTGTTTTTTGTCAGCTCGTTCGCAGGGATCCTTGCCGTAGCTCCGTACAGCGTGGCGAAGTTGTTCACGCGCCTGTTCGACATGCTGGCGCAAGTCGTTCAGATGTTTTTAATCCCCTTCTCGTCGAAAGCCTCTTCGCAAGAGAACATAGAGAAACTTCGGGCGACAGCGGAAAAGGCGATCTGCTTTTCGACGCTGATCTTCTTGCCAGTGTTTGTGGTGATGTTTTTCTTCCCGGGTCCTCTCTTGCATTTGTTGTACGGCGGGAAATTCGATAGTGCCGCAACGACCATGAGGGTGTTTAGTTTTCTTGCGTTGATTATTCCATGGAACGCGGTGGCTGCGGCCTACATCGTCGGGATGGGCAAAGTCAAAGACAGTTTCTACATCACGATAGGGATGGTGATATGCGCGTTCGTAGCGTATGCCGCGCTTACGCCGCGTTTAGGCGGAGTCGGCGCGGCATCGGGGCTCGTCATCGTTTTCTTCGGGGTAACTGCGTACACGGTGCATTACTTGAACAGGTTTGTCCCCATCCGCATTACGGGTGTTGCGAAGCGTGTTATCGATGTCCGGTTATTTCTCGAACGTCGCGGTAAAACCGCCGGCTAAGACCCGGACCTCCTTACTTCATTACCACCATTTGTTTCGTTGCAACGAAGCCTGGGGCAACCATCCTGTACCAATAGATTCCGCTCGAATAGTTGCCCGCATTCCACACTGCAAGGTGTCTCCCGCGCGTTTGCTCGCCGCTTACCAATGTTGTCACAAGTTCTCCAAGTGCGTTATAAATTTTCAATGTGACAAACCCATCGGAAGGCAACCCGTACGAGATCGTTGTCGCCGGGTTAAACGGATTCGGGAAGTTTTGAGTGAGTTCGAATTGTTTCGGAACTGTATTCCCGCTGGAAGACATTGAGGTCAGTTCCAAATCGCCGGCATTACTGTTGGTGATTTGAATTGATCCGGTGCCAATTACGTTGGGCGTCAAAAGAGCTCCTGTTCCGGAGCTGAATAATGAGTAGACGGCTTCGCCGTATTCGCCCTGCGCCGGATTGGTTTTCCAAGAGATAGTCAAAGGATATGCTGCCCCCCTAATATGGATACGATAGGATGTCGGAGAAGACGCCACAACCCGGAAAAGAGCAACACTTTGATCGCCGTCAAATCGCGCATCGATCGTGCCGCCAGGGGATGGCGGAGGAAGAATATATCGTCCAAGATTCGCGTTCGAAACCGACATACCTTGAATTCCAAAATAAAGAATCTGCGATTTATGCCGGCTATCTGTAATGCGTAACGAGTTCAGCGTTTCGGTGAGTTTATCGTTCGCAACGGTTTTTGTCAGTGCCTTTGTGCCAGCAGAGCGAATAATCATCCCGTTCGCCCA
>DATGFY010000171.1:0-6815 GCA_035308785.1 Bacteroidota bacterium
TGCAACGACGAAGCAATCCCGGAGAGGCATTGCAAACCATTGCCGGGATTGCCGCGCTTCTCCCGACATGCTTTCGCAAGTCGGGATCCGCTCGCAATGACTATTCCTCTATGGGCGATTCGGAGAATCACCCTACAAAATCGCGCCCCTCTCTTCTTATAAGAGAGGGGATGGGGAGAGTTCTCTTTAGCCAAGAATGACTCTCAACTCTTCAAACTTCCCAATCGTATAATCCGCAGCCGGAGTCGCCTTCGGCATCTTCCAGCTCTTGCCCTTCAGCCAAATCGTCGTACAACCAAGTGACTTCGCCGGAACGATGTCCCGGTCATACGCATCTCCAATGACAAATGCGTCTTCCGGCTTCACTGATAATTTCTCTATTCCCATTGCCCAGATTTTCGGATCCGGCTTCTGCACCCCTACGACCGATGAATCAATCTTCACGCTGAAAAGCGTATCCAATCCGAATTCGTTGCACACGACTTCGAGGTTGCCGTAAAAATTCGATACCAAACCCAGCCGGTATCTCGCTGACAACCCGTTCAAGACTATCTTTGCGCGTTCGATGATCGCCGAAACTTCAGCGTAACACTCTGCGCTCATTGTCTTCGCGAGATTCGCTTTTCCCGTAAGCCCAAGATACTCGAACTGCATCGCGAACTGCGCATCCAACGTCTTCTGAAACGTCATTGCCGACATATCGTACCGCACCGGCAGCTCGCGTTCTTCGCGGAGGTACGCCTGCTCGTATTGTTTTTTTTCGACCGGCAGTTTATGCCGCTGGTAATATTCCCAAAATTTCTCGCTCCAGTGAACGCCGTCGGTATCGATCGTGCCGCCGAAATCAAATAACGCCGCTCTTGCTTTTTGCTTCATTGAGACATCTTCTCACCCAACGAGGGTCTAATAACCAATGATCAATAACCAATAATCAAACAATGAGTAAATTCCACAATCTCACAAAACACATGAAGACGACATCGACGCCTTGGATATTCGAAATTATAGCTTGATTGATTATTGGAGCTTGGTTATTGGTTATTTTCCCAGGCCATCGCAAATCAATTACGACCCTCGATTCCTGTCATATGATAACTCTTATGCAGAAGATCCATGACGTTCATCGCTTCATCGAAAAGATCGCGGGAGTAGTTCTTTTCGTCTACCCGCCGGTAAAATTCTTTGAACAGCGCCGCATACCAACCGACGTACTGGTTCTTATCCGATACGTTCGGCATAGGGATTTCTCGTGTCGCATCGCCCTTCGTGAGCAGCAACTTCGTCCCGTCGTACGTAATTCCGCCTTCCGTGCCCGCGATGACCACGCTGTTGGCGCGCTGGTTCGCCGCCCACGTCAAGTTGATCTGTACCAGCTTGTCTTCATAATCCAGTATCACAACAGCTGTATCCTCGACACCGTAATCTGCATGCTTCAACGTCCGGAGCATGCTGGTAAGATTCGCAGGCAAGCCGAAGAAATACTGTATCAAATAAAAATAGTGAGCTCCGGTATCGACAAGAATTCCGCCGCCGCTTTTCTTGCGGTCGGTTCGCCATGCCGGGTTCCATGATTTCGTTCCCGTATCTGCCTGAAGCCGGAATACATTGAACTGCGCCAGCGTTACTCGTCCCAATTCACCTGATTCGATCAACTCGTGAATCGATTTCCACAGCGGTGAATACTTATACTGGTGGCACGGCACAAACACGATTTTCGTCCCCTCAAGTGCTGCTGCGATTTCTTTCGCGGTCTCATTGCTTTCGGTCAGCGGTTTTTCGCAAATAATATGGATGCCCCGCTCCGCACACGTGCGGATGTAATGGGCATGCGTATGCGGTGGCGTGCAGATATCCACGAAATCGATCTTCTCCGCATCGAGCAGTTCGTCGATATCGGTATAAAACCTGCTGCCGGGCAGAAGCTGCTGCACGGCCTCGCGCGCAGAATCCACCACATCCATCACCGCAACGATCTCGATGGAATCGCGAAGCAACGGGTCTTCTTTGTACGCGGGCAAATGTCCCCGCGTCGCAATATTGCCCGACCCGATTAATGCGCCTTTAAGTTTGGTCATTCTTTGATTTACTATTTTGCAATAGGATTGTCGTCGTGCGTACCGAGACTAACTCACCCTAAATCCCTCTCTTACGAAGAGAGGGACTTCTTTTTCTTGCTTGAATTAACCGGGATCGTTCTTACCCGGTCTGTAATTCGTTGGCTCAGCGATAACATTACCGCTTCAATTTCATCTGTGATCTGTTGATTCTTAAATCTCACCACTTCGATCCCAAACGCGCCAATGATGATTGACCGCAATTCGTCATAATCTTTCTGGTAATCATGAATCTTGCCGTCGATCTCGATGACCAATCGCGCTATGTGTGCATAAAAGTCAGAGATGAAGAACCGCTCTCTTCCTTCATAATGAAAGAATAAGGGGTGTTGACGATAAAACTTTACTTTCTCAAACTTCCTGTCGCGGACTCGTTCCCACAATATTTCTTCCGGCTGCGTTTGACGCTTGCGAAGATCGCGCGCAAGCTGCTTCGCGAGTTCGATCTGTTTTAATTTTTGGCCAATATTGGCATTTCCAATGTACGAGTAATCCGCCATATTCAAGAGACCCAAAAGTCCCTTCTTCGCAAGGGACATCCAAGAGTTCCTATCTTCACGAGCGAGATAAAAAAGCCCACATCATCTTAAAAAAGAGCCAAAAGTCCCTCTCTTCGTAAGAGAGGGATTTAGGGTGAGTTACTCATAAGTTCCGATGCACCCGAAGCAACATTTCAATCTGCCAAGTTGCTCGATTTCCGTCCGCGTTCGGCTGAGGCGCTACCGACATCAGGTTCACGCCGCCCCATGCCGTCCAATTTCCTCAAGCAACTCCGCGCTAATATTCTCTTGCTTGCGCGTCACCCACACCATCACAAGGTTGATCAACACGATTTCGACGAAGAAATACGCAATCGGCTGGTCCAGCAGCACGCAGATCGATAACGCAATCATGCGCGTGTTCGTCGTGAGGATGGCGTAATACTTCATCAGCGGCTTGTTCGAATTGCGGTACGCGTCGCGGAACCAATCCGGAATCTTCTCGCCGAACAATTCCTCAACCTTATCCCGCAATCGCTGGAAGTTTTTCGAAAATGTTTCCTGCTCAACCGTGTAGTTCAGGTACATTTTCAAGAAGAGCTTTCTGATCGGATTTTTTGCAAACGACGTCTCCGCAAGTTCCTTCCTTACGTCGCGCGAACGGTCGAGCTCCGATTTTTTTGGATCGACGACGAACTTCAGATAGGCATTCCGGTAGTAATCTGCAAGCGCGCTCTGGATCGAGTGGCTAAGCCCGCCCGCAAGCACAAGCAGAATAAACCATGCGGAATGTCCCGATGCAATTATCCTCGCCGCAAGATGCAGGTAGATGCTCGTGAAGATGATGTTTCCGCCGAAACCGTCCAGGATGCGGCCGAACTTCGATTTGTGGTCGGTCATCCGCGCAAGCTGCCCATCGACGCTGTCGAGGGTGTCTGCAACAACCCACAGGAAAATTCCCCATGCATTTGTCGTGACGTCGCGGAAGTAAAGCAGATGCCCGCCGTACGCGCCGATCACAATGCTGACGATCGTGACGACGTTAGGGGTAATCCCTAACGCCTGGCAGACCCTCGCGATGTAATAGCCGACCGGACGATAGAAATAGATATCTATCGTCTCTTCGACATCGATCGACTTATATGTTGATTCGATCTGCGACATGCGTAAATACTTCGTCCATAATATTGATGCCTTCTTCCGCTGTCGCTTCATCGATGATGAGCGGCGGGTTGATACGGATATCGGGGCTGTAGCCCATCACGATCAAACCGCGCTTGAGACATTCGTGGAAGATCAGCTTGCAGGCTTCCTTGTCAAGCTTCTCTTTCGTCTTTTTGTTCTTGACGAGCTCGAGCCCGATCAGCAATCCGCGTCCGCGCACATCGCCGACGAATGGATATTTGGTTTTGAACGTTTCAAGTTTGCGCAGCATGAACGCGCCCACCTTCTTGGAATTCTCCACGAGCCCGTCTTCGATGATTGTCTTGACGGTTACATAGGCCGCTGCCGCCGCGAGCGGGTTTCCGCCGTAGCTCGATGAACTTCCGCTCGGGTTCGCAAACGGTTTCGAAAAGATCACGCGGTCGCTCGACATCAGGCCCGTCATCGGGTATCCGCCGCCAAAACTCTTTCCGATTGTCATGATATCGGGCACAACATTATCGTGCTGGCAGCCGAACAATTTTCCGGTGCGTCCGAATCCCGTAATCATCTCATCGACGATGAGGACTGCGCCGAGTGAATCAGCCGCCTTGCGGAGTTCGTTCAAATATCCTGCAGGCGGAACGACGTTTCCGTTCGTCCCCTGGATCGGCTCGACGATAATCGCAGCAATATCGTTCGTCGTTTCCCTTTTCACTTTCTCTTTCAAGAAATCCACGCACGCCCACTGGCAATCGGGGAACGTATGGTTCAGCGGGCATCGGCGGCAATCGGCATACGGCGTATTATAGACACCGAACGGAAGCGGTCCAAGCTGATGCTTAAAGGTATCGCCGATTAAACCGATCACGCCGAGCGTTTTTCCGTGAAATCCACCCCAAAACCCGATTACTTCCGTTTTTTTGGTGTACGATTTCGCCAATCGGAGCGCCGCTTCAACCGCCTCGGCGCCGCCGCTATAGTATTGTGTGCGGGTCAGGTCGCCGACTGCATTGTCGGCAAGAAGTTTCGAAAGCTCGCCGCGCACCTTCGTCGCAAAACTGCCGACGTGGATCTTTGCCACTTGCTCCTGCATCGCCTTTACATATTTCGGGTGGTTGTATCCGAGCGATGCGACCGCTACGCCCGCGAAGAAGTCTATATACCGGTTCCCATCGACGTCCTGCACCACGCATCCTTCTCCCTTTTCCATCGCGAGTTGCGATAGCGTCGCAATCGTTTGCACGCCGGGAGAAATATATTTCATCTCTTCGTCGAAGATCGCCTTCGATTTTGGTCCGGGAAGCGATTTCGAAATGACCATCGCCTTTTTCGAATATTGCACGCCGTTCTTTTTCGCCGCGCCATTCCCCGCTTGTCCGCCGTCTTTTTGGCGGAAAGGTTTCACCTTCAGGGATTTGGTAATAGTTTTGCTTTTCGTTTTCATGGTAATCAATAATCCTATGTAATGTTTTGTTCTGAGTTAAGAATGAATTGTCATTGCGAGCGGGTTCTCCCCGAACACGGGGACGCGAAGCAATCTCCGCTTCTTTTTACGACCGAGATTGCTTCGTCGCTCACGCTCCTCGCAATGACTAAAGACTAATCAACCCGCTCTTTCGCATTCGAAAAAATCAACTGCGCAATCGTTTTGCTCGCCCGCTCGCGGATCGGCGCGAAGCTCGGCCAATCGTTAATGTCGATGATCGTCAAGGAGCCGTCTTTGCCAATAATGGCGTCCCCGCCATAGACGTACAACCCCATCGCCTCCGCCGAAGCAGATGCGAGTTCCTGCAATTTCTTTTCGCTGAACGATGTATGGTATTGATCGTGAAGATAATACCAATGGAACAAATCCGTCTCGCGCGCGGCATAAAACTTTACCGTGTCGCCGTCGAGATGTTCCTGCAAAATTGCCTGGGAAATTCCGCGCGAGTGAAACTCTTTCAACAGGTTCAGCTCTTCGTCATCGGTATTCGTGATCGTGACGTCTTCCTTATGAACGGCATGCACGTCGCCGCGCTTGATCCAGATTTTCGATGAAGAAAATCCCGCCTTCTTCCAATCGATCTCGCCATCGGTCGCAACAATGACGCTCTTCGGGAACGGTATCCCTGCGGCAGGGATCTTATCCACCATGTTAATGCGGTAGCAATTAATGACGCCTTTGGGAGAATTGATGATGAATGCGCCGCGCGCTTCGACCTTCAGCAGCGTCTGCGATCCGGTCGGTCCCTGGACCATGGAAAAAATCAGTTTTTCGGAAATGGACTCCGGCGTGATCTCGGCTTCATCGTACATCGTCACCTGTGCGCCCAGCGCCTTCAGCTCATCCGCCGTTTGGTTGATGATTTTGAGATCGTTCACCACATGGTTAGGCGAAAACTCGGTCTTCCGTCGTATGCCGGCTAAAGATAGTTTCATGCAAAAATTCTCGATAACAAAGAGGGGGGATCCTGTGGCGGCGGCGGCAAACCCATCGCCAGTTCGCGCTCGCGGCGGATAATTTCCTGGTCATCGATCTTCGCTTGCAGGCGGTAATCGACCATGATGGTGCCCACTGCAAAGGCAGTCAGGTTGGCGAAAAACACCACATTTAAGGCAATTTGGAATCCGCGAATTGAAAATAGAATCGACAATAAATATCCAAAATACAACATGAATCTTTTGAATCCCGGATCGAACTTTGAAAGCGGCTCAACCGCAGTTACCAATAAAATCGCTACAAACGCCAAAATCGCTATGAGCCAGGTAACTTGTCCCGCATAGGCAAGCGCCAGAAAAATCGCCAACTCGTTCAGCCGGTCGTAAAGCGTATCGAGCCTTTTGCCTTGCTCGGTGCCGAGATTGTACACGCGCGCTACGCCGCCATCAACTCCATCGACGACTTGGCAGAGCGCCATGACGAGCAAGCCGGGAAGAATATGTCCCGCCGCAAATACGCCCGCCGAAACCAGCCCGATCGCGAAGCCGATAGTTGAGATCTGGTTCGGCGTAAGACCAAGCTTCTCGTGCGCCACACGGATCAAACCCCCGAGGATTTTATCCGAAGGGGTGGGCATTCGGTACGTCAGTTCCG
>DATGFY010000172.1:0-2985 GCA_035308785.1 Bacteroidota bacterium
ATGCTGACGATTGGCTGATGGCGCATCCTCTGCCGGTAAAGGTCACGTCTGCAATCTTATCGTCAATCACCTTTGCATAGACGACGATATCATCGCCGCATGATTCGTTATATCCCTGCTCCTTCAGCGTCGCATCCGGAAGTTCATGCCGGTTATGCGGCTGCTTATAGTGCTCGAGGATAACCTCCGAGTACAGATCGCTAATTAAGGACACCGGCAAACACTTCCTTTACTTTTCGGAGTGCGGCAACAAGATGATCGATGTCGTCTGTTGTCGAATACACATACATGCTGGCACGAACGGTGGCCGCAACGTCAAGCCATCGCATCAGCGGCTGTGCGCAATGATGACCTGCGCGAATGGCAACTCCCTCTTGATCGAGAATTTGCGCCACATCGTGAGGATGCGCTGCAGGAAGATTGAACGAGATCACACCGCCGCGCTCCTTCGCAGCTCCGTATATTGTAATATCGTCTAAATTCTTCAAAGCGTCAAGCGCATACGCTGCAAGTTCCTGCTCATGCTTGCGCACATTTTTCATTCCCAGCGCTTGGAGATAATCCACGGCCGCGCCTAACCCGATTGCACCGGAAATGTTCGGCGTGCCTGCTTCAAACCGTCCAGGCAATCCCCGGTAGGTCGATCGATCCAAAAATACTTCCACAATCATCTCGCCGCCGCCATGATACGGCGGCATCGTCTCAAAAATCTCCGGCCTTCCATACAAAACACCGATCCCTGTCGGCCCTAACATTTTGTGTCCGGAAAACGCTATAAAATCGCAATCGATCGCTTGAACATCCACCGGCTGATGCGGAACGCTTTGCGCTCCATCGATAATAACGATAGCACCAACCTGGTGAGCCTTGCGGGTCAGGTCTTCAACGGGATTGATGGTCCCCAGCACGTTCGAGGCATGGGTCAAGGATAGGATCTTTGTCCGCTTCGTCAGCAGGTTCGATAAATCTGTGAGATCGAGCGTCCCTTCTTGTGTAAGAGGGATGAACTTCAATACTGCGCCAGTCTCCTTCGAGATCAGATGCCACGGAACAAGATTACTGTGATGTTCCATCACAGTGAGGAGAATCTCATCGCCGGGTTTCAGATTGGCTCTCCCCCAACTGCTGGCTACCAGGTTGATCGATTCGGTCGTACCGCGGGTAAAGACAACGCTCTTGGGATCGGACGCATTAATAAACTTTGCTACCTTCTCCCGCGCAACTTCGTACGCCGCAGTGGCCTCTTCGCTGATGGCATAGATGCCGCGATGGATGTTGGCGTTATAATTCCGGTAATATTCCCCGACGACTTTGAGCATTTGTTTCGGCTTTTGCGTCGTTGCAGTGCTATCGAGATAGACCATTGGTTTCCCGTTGATCACCCGTTCGAAAATCGGAAAGTCTTTGCGTATTTCTTTTGGATCAAACATACTTATTGTAAATTCTTTCCGTTCAGGGTAACTCTACCTTAACCTCGTCCCCTTCATAAACAACCTTGTACGTCTTCAGCGGCATCACCGCCGGCAGCGCCATCACTTCACCGGTGCGCACATCGAATTTTGCGCCGTGCCGCGGGCACTCTATGACGCAGTCTTCGAGCACTCCTTCGGATAATGATTCTTCCTCATGCGTGCATGTGTCATCGACTGCAAAAAAATCGTTGCCAAATCGAGTTACCACAATCTTGTACCCATTCACAGCAACAAAGTGCGCTTTGCCCGGCAAAAAGTCGAGCTCCCCACCAATCGATACGAGACTCACGCGACCTGAGTTTCAATATGATGAAGCAACCGTTCGCGGATATCCGCTACTGGGACCCGATCGATCACCTGCGCAAAAAATCCCGTCACCAGCAGCCGGGTTGCTTCTTCTTTCGGCAGTCCGCGACTCATGAGATAAAACAATTGGTCATCGTTAATCGGTCCCACCGTCGCCCCGTGCGTGCAGCGCACGTCATTCGCCTCGATTTCGAGTTTCGGAATCGAATCCGCGCGCGATTGGCTGCTTAAGAGCATATTGCGATTCGCCTGATAGGCGTTCGTTTTCTGCGCGCCTTGATTAACGCGGATAAGCCCTTCGAAAATCGAGTGCGCTTTATCGCGCAGGGCGCCTTTGTACAATAGATCGCTTGTCGCGTGCGGCGCCGCATGAACCTGAAGCGTATCGAACTCCATCTGCTGATCGCCGGTCGGGAAATACATTCCCAGAAGAGTCACGAATGCGCCCGACTCGTCAAGCACCGCCTCGATATTGGATTTCGAAACCTTGCTCCCCAAACCGATCTCGCACCAGGTCGTGTTGCTGTCTTTCTTGGCAATAGCGCGTTTGAGCGAGTATTGAA
Organism: Bacteroidota bacterium; assembly: GCA_035308785.1. Lineage (GTDB taxonomy): Bacteria > Bacteroidota > Ignavibacteria > UBA10030 > SZUA-254 > DATGFY01. The sequence goes on from DATGFY010000172.1 coordinate 2,342, forward strand.
AAACGTTTTTGCCGTACTCCTGAAGACTAACATAGTTTAAGTTTGCGCGCTCGCCGACAAACATTTCTACAGCGCCGTTGCTGAGAGCCTGGCCTGCAAGGGTCTGCGATGCATGCGTATCGATAAATGTCGCTTGGGAGCCCTCATCGAGAACGATAATCGAGTGTGGAAAGTATGATGCCGAATCACGATCAAAGAGGAAAAAGCTCTGAAACGGCAACTCAACGCTCATGTTCTTCGGCACATACAAAAATGTACCGCCATTCCAGAATGCTCCGTGCAATGCAACGAGTTTATTCTCGTTCAACTGAACGTTCGTGCTCATAAAATATTTTTGCACGAGAGATTCGTGCTCCTTGAGCGCGGTGGCGAGCTCGCAAAAGATAACACCCTTTGTCCGAAGCTCTTGATCAATATCCGCCCGGACACAATTACCGTTGTTCAGAACGACAGATCCTCCTCGCGCACCGGAAGCAGATGAAAGCAAGTTGACAATTGAGTCAATCTCGTCAGAGGACGGCTTTGTGTTGCCGGCTACCGAAATTGGCTTTAGGGCATTAAGCATCAGCCCTTTCGCATTGAGTCGGCTCGACACCGGAAGATCCGAGCGGGGATTCTCGGGCATTTCGTTGTAAATCGTCAAC
>DATGFY010000173.1:0-5689 GCA_035308785.1 Bacteroidota bacterium
CTACGCACAAGTAAGATAAATCGTCTCCCGTAAAGGGACATCGCACCACCTATTTCGATGAGCACGTTAGCGTTTAGAACAATTTGTTCATTACCTTCTTTGTCAATCAATTTTTGTTCTGCATCTACATGGATGATGGCGGCCCCGCAACTGCGCATTTCGTTCATAACTTTATCAGGTACAGGCTGCGAGACGGATTGCCTCTCAATAGAAATCACGGGTTCGAGCTCGCCAAATCGAAGCAATTTCTTAATCGGTTCAACAAATGATTTGTCTTTTCCATGTGTGATAAAAACCCTTCGCAACCTAAATTGGTCAATTGCATTTGGGGTTTGCCCTAGCGGCTTTGCCGGTGGATTCAATGAAGCTGGATTCGAAGGTTCTTGTTCAAGGGGTATATCGATTGGAGTGAACTCAGAGGCCTCTCCGCTTATTTGGTGCTTCGTTCCGACTAAATCCACATATTTCTTTCCTTTTATATCAGATATAAGTCCTAGCTTTTCAGCTCCATCAAGTATCAGTTGAAATATCGAAGAGGCTCTCTCAATCGGAACTCCCATTTCATTGAGAACGTTTGCTGCAATGTCATCTCTTGGAATAGGGGCCCCATCGTATTTAGTCAAGAACTCAGCAATGATTCTAGGCGTCAAAAGAGCCTCTCTTTTGGCGATCAAATCATCGTCTTCTTTAAGCGGCTTAAGAATTCTAGTTGCAAGGGGCTGAAGCCTTATTTCTGCAGCGTTGTAGCCTCCATCAGTCAAGCCATAAGCTATTGATGCGCCACAGAGCATTCTGAATGAACCCGACGTCGGTAGGAGGTCAAGACCCTTGGCCAATTGCAGCGGAGTGACCGGTTTCCCACCGTAGTTTTCAAATATCGTCCGTGGAACTTTTAATGCGTCTTCTAGCCCGTAACCAGGAACATCGGATTGACTTAAATAGGATCTCTTACTTTGTGAATTTATCTGTAGATTTTTTTTGGTCTTTGACATAACGATGTTCCTCATATTTATGAAATGGATCCAAACTGGAATTTCGTAAGTTTGATCTTCAATGTATATCCGGGGCAACTTGGATTCCGGAATGCAACAGAAGAAGGAATAGAGTTGACAATGCAATTAATAGCACCAATATAGTTGGTACAATAGCAATCCAACTAAGAGGGATACGAGAGCGCTCGGCAGGGAAGAACCTCAGATACAATTTAAGTGATAATACCTAATTTGTCAAATCTCGTGGTGTGCAAATTTATATAAGATCGAATCTAGATACTGACCTCCCAAACTTGAATTTCACCCCATTTTTCACGATTTTATAGAGGAAATCGTAGTCTTTTCATCGTGCGGAACCCGTAAAATTGGGTAGAAAATCCCGAATTGCACCTGTCCCGAACTCGTTTCGGCTTGCCCGCCGCAGTAGGCGGGGATTAAACCAATCGGCGCAAAATACGTACAAATACATAACCCCGTCCGAATCCCGCTTCCGGCGGTCATTTTGGCGAACCCAAAGGGTGAAAGCACCATACTCGGCGTTGATGCTTTTGCCCGTTGTCGTTTTAGGGCTCTCAATCGTCTAATATCTGCCGAAGTACGGTATTCGTGCGAGACCGAGATTGCTTCGCGTCGTGCCTTCGGGCACGAAATCCGCTCGCAATGACGTATTATTCGGCAATCGGAAATTGGAAATCGGCAATTGCCCTTGTGTTTGGTGGTGCAGTAAATCGGCAATCGCCAATTGGAAATCGGAAATAATAAAATTCTCATTAGAGGAAGAAAACAGTAATGGACATCAAGGCGTTAAACGAAAAAATTCAGCACGAGTCTGCATTTATCGATATGCTCCAGATGGAAGTCGGCAAAGTCATCGTGGGGCAAAAATATATGGTCGAGCGGCTCCTTATCGGCTTGCTCTCGAACGGCCACGTGCTGCTCGAAGGCGTGCCCGGTCTCGCGAAGACGCTTTCGATCAAGACGCTCGCCGCGGCGATACAGGCGAAGTTCCAGCGCATTCAGTTCACGCCCGATCTGCTCCCCGCCGACGTCATCGGCACGATGGTCTATAACCAGAAGAACAGCGAGTTCTCCGTCCGCAAAGGACCCATCTTCGCAAACTTCATCCTCGCCGATGAAATCAACCGCGCCCCCGCGAAAGTGCAAAGCGCGCTCCTCGAAGCGATGCAAGAACGCCAGATAACCATCGGCGATCATACGTTTCCGCTGGAAGAACCGTTCCTTGTGCTCGCCACGCAAAACCCGATCGAGCAGGAGGGAACATACCCGCTTCCCGAAGCGCAGGTCGATCGTTTCATGCTCAAGGTGAATATCGATTACCCCACCAAAGAAGAAGAGCGTCTCATCATGCGGCAGAATATCGGCGGGGGAGTTGGCAAGGTGAATGCCGTGGTCTCGCCGAAGGACATCTTGCAGGCGCGCGGAATCGTCCAGGAAGTCTATATGGATGAAAAGATTGAGCGCTACATTTTGGATATTGTCTTCGCCACGCGCACGCCGAAAGAATACAAACTGGAAAAACTGACATCGCTCATCGGCTACGGCGCATCGCCCCGCGCGAGCATCAATCTTGCGCTCGCCTCGAAAGCATTCGCATTTGTGAAGCGCCGCGGCTACGTGATCCCCGAAGACGTCCGCGCCGTCTGTCACGATGTCCTCCGCCACCGTATCGCCGTCACCTACGAAGCCGAAGCGGAAAACATTACCTCGGAGAATATCGTGGATGAGATATTGAATGCCGTCGAAGTGCCTTAAGAGCTGTGAACAGTGAACCGTGGACAGTAAAGAAAGTTAACAGTTTACAATTGACAGTTAATAGTAGCAACCCGATTGTCATTCTGAGCAAAGCGAAGAATCTCCCACCCTTGTAGATGCGACAACCCGCGGAGATCCTTTGCGAAGTTTACCCTCGAATGTTTTTGTCGAGGGCTCAGGATGACAAATGCTTCATATTCATCATTCATAATTCAGCAATCATCATTGCTTTCGTGGAACCCCAAGAGCTCTTAAAAAAAGTCCGTAAGATCGAGATCCGCACCAAGGGTCTCGTCAACCACATCTTCTCCGGCGAATACCACAGCGTATTCAAAGGGCGGGGGATGACGTTCAGCGAGGTGCGCGAGTACCAGTTCGGCGATGATATCCGCATGATCGATTGGAACGTCTCCGCGCGCTTCAGCCATCCGTTCATCAAAGTGTTCGAAGAAGAACGCGAGCTGACCGTGATGCTCGTGGTCGATGTCAGCGGCTCGGGCGATTTCGGCACCGTTCAGCAAATGAAGAAAGAAGTTGCCGCCGAACTCTGCGCCGTGCTGGCATTTTCCGCGCTCACGAATAACGATAAAGTCGGCGTGATCTTCTTCAGCGATGTGATCGAAAAAGTCATACCGCCCAAAAAAGGCCGCACCCACATTCTGCGCATCATCCGCGAGCTGCTGGATTTTCAACCGACGCGCAAGGGGACAAACATTGCCGAAGGCATCCGCTATTTAACAAGCGCGATCAAGAAACGCTCCATCGCATTTCTCATCTCCGATTTTCTGGGAGATGGCTATGACGATGCGTTGAAAATCGCCGGCCGCAAGCACGATCTCATCGGCGTTCATTTGTACGATCCGCGCGAAGTCGAACTCCCCGCCGCCGGGTTAGTGCGCGTCGTCGATGCCGAAACGGGTGAATCGATGTGGGCGGATACGTCGGAGAAAAGCGTGCGCAACGGCTACGGCAAGTGGTGGAAGGAGCGCGAAGAAAAACGCCGCCGTCTCTTCCAGCGCAGCGGCGTTGATACCATCGATGTCCGCACCGATCAATCGTACATCGCGCCGTTGGTGGCGTTCTTTAGAGGGAGAGAGAAACGATTTTAAGAGCAGTGAGACGTGTGGTTAATAGAATAGTCATTGCGAGGAGCGAAGCGACGCGGCAATCTCGGTTAAAATCAAAAGCGGATTGTAGAGGGAAGTGCTATGCGAAAGTAACTCATCCTAATCCGCCTGTGGCGGACATCTCTTTCGAAGAGAGGGACTTCTGCTCCCCTTCTCGGAGCCTGCCCTCGAATGCTTTTGTCGGGGGTAAGAGAAGGGGCTGGGGGATGAGTTACTTTAGGTACGCTCTGCCCATTCTGCTTCTCGCGCTCTCTTCAATCGTTGCGCCATTACAATCGAAGGCCCAAGACCTCCACGTCTCCGCCAAAGTCGATTCGAACAACATCCTCGTCGGTGATCCGCTCAAGATTCATTTCATCGTCGAGCATCCGGTGAATGTTACTGTTGCATGGCCCGCGATTGCCGATTCGCTACAAGGAATCCAAATCGTTCGGCAGGATACGATCCGTAAGGTGCAAACGGGAGCAAGCATTACCGAATCGCTTGATGTCACAATCACAGGATACGATTCGGGATCGTTCGTCATTCCGCCGCTGCCGTTCAGCTCGCTTGCCAAGGGAGATTCGACGGTCCATTCGGCGGAAACCTCGGCCATTCCCGTGTTCGTTCACGGGATAGCGGTAGATACTTCGAAAGATATCAAGGATATCAAGCCGCCGTTCTCGCTTGGGATTACGTTTGCGGAAATGCTGCCTTATCTCATCGCGGCAGCGGTTATCGGGCTGCTGGTATGGCTCTTCTATTATATCGGCAAACGCCGCAGCCGTGGAGAATCGATCATCCCCGAAGCGCCGAAACGCCCCGCCCACGAAATCGCGCTCGATGCGCTCCGCTCGTTGGATGCAGAACATGTGTGGCAGCGCGGCATGGTAAAGCAATATTATTCGCAGTTGACCGATGTACTCCGTACGTATATCGAGGGACGATTCGGCGTTCTTGCGATGGAAATGACGACGGATGAAATTATGGATTCAAAATCTATTGGCGGCCTCACTCGTGAAACCAAAGATCCGCTGCGAGAGTTATTAATGCGCGCAGACTTTGTAAAGTTCGCGAAGTTCCAGCCGACGTCGCAGGAAAATGAAGCAGGGATGACCGCGGCGGTCCGGTTTGTCGAACAAACGTGGCGGAGGATGGAACCGATAGTCGAACAACCGATGAGCACAGAAATTGTAACCGATGAAGTTCGCAAATCCTGAATATTTCTTCTTCCTGCTCGCCGTGCCCGCGATGATTTTCTGGTACTGGCGGCAGAACCGGAAGCAATTCGTCGAGTTGCGCGTACCGAGCGTATCGGTATTTCATGCAACGCCGCGCTCGTGGCGCCAGCGTTTGCGGCACTCGATGCTTGTGCTGCGATTGATTGCCGTGGTGTTAATCACCGTGGCCCTTGCCCGTCCGCAATCGACCTCCAGCGGCGAAAGCGTCAACACCGAAGGGATCGATATCGTGCTGGCAACGGATATTTCAACCAGCATGCTCGCCGAGGATCTGCGCCCCAACCGCGTCGATGCGGCGAAAAACGTCGCGAAAGAATTTATCGACGGCCGGCCAAACGACCGGATCGGCCTGGTTGTTTTTGCCTCGCAAAGCTTTACGCAATGCCCGCTCACCATCGATCATGCGGTTGTGAAAAATCTTCTGAAAGAGATCAAGCCCGGGATGGTGGAAGATGGCACCGCGATTGGTATGGGGCTTGCGACCGCCGTCTATCGCCTGAAAGACAGCAAGTCGAAGAGCCGCGTCGTTATCTTGCTCACCGATGGCGTGAACAATACCGGCTCGATCGATCCGTTG
>DATGFY010000174.1:0-22755 GCA_035308785.1 Bacteroidota bacterium
CCCATGGGGTGATTTGTGAACAGCCACGCATCGACGTACCCGGATAGCAGCAGCGACGCGCAGATTGCCAATAGATGGATCAGCGGAATGTGAAGCACATAATAGAAAAACGGGACCCTGCCGAATAGCGAAAAGAAATTCGCCACCGCGCCGCGCGCGTGTTCCAACATCGGGATCAACGCAATCGTCGGACCCAAGGTCATCAACAAAAAGAGGAGTGAGCCCGGATACTTTGTCGTATTCAAAAACGACAGCAACGGAGGCATGCCGGGACGCCCGTTTACAGCCGCTGCAGCTGAAGTCCACGGGCGCGGATCTCCGTAGATTTTGAAATACCGCAGAATGATGAACAAGGCAATTGCCCCGAGACCGATACTAGCGCACAACCGGTTGCGACGCGCTGCATCGAGCGTGAGAATCGTCCCAAACGCATACCCTGCCGCCATCACGCCGATCCATGGAAAGATCGAATACAGCACGATAAGATTTGGCCCGTCCGTTCCAAACGAAATTGGTCCCGCCCAGAATCCGATGTAGAAAATCTTCCACATCGATGCGCCGAAATTGTTGTCCAAATTCTCCGCAAGATTTCCCGCGTAGCCATCCAACAAGTTGTGGCCTGCAATGATGACAAGACCGATGGCCGCAACCACCTTCAGCGGAAGTTTACTGAGCGCCGCCATCGCAATCATGCACCATCCGATCATCCAGATGACGCCTGCCATCTCATAATGCGCGTAATCGAAATTAAACGTCCACGCCAGACGGAGGAAGGCGAGTTCGAGGAAAACCAGCCATGCACCTCGCGTGAGAAGGTAGCGAGAAAGGTTGTCATGCCTTCTACCGTAGAGGAACGCGCTCGTCCCGGCGAGAAAGACAAACGCCGGAGCGCAAAAATGCGTTACCCATCGGGTAAAGAACACGCCATACGTCGGTCCGCCTGCCGGCACCCCGGAGAACACGCGGACGTGATCGATCGCCATCACAATCATCACCGCCCCGCGAATGATGTCCACCGAGACGATACGCGAATCAGCGGATTGCAACGGACTTGCGGAATGGAGTTTGTTCGGTATCGAACTATCAGTATTCATATTACGCTCAAGATACGAGTTGTTCTCTTGACAAGTTACGCGATAATCGGTTCAATTCGTCGAAATAATGAAAGCCCAACTGTTTCACAACGATCGGGCTTTTCTTAACGTTTTCTATCTTTTGCTTGTATCTGCGATATCAGCGGCAATCATCGCCCCTGCCCGCCGATCTTAATGGAGGGATCAGCAGTTCTACTTTATTAGCACCATCTTCTTCATGCTCGTAAACAGGTGTTCCCCACCCGCAAGTGTAATGCGATAATAATAAACCCCCGATGGCAACGCGTTCCCATCGAAGCTGACCGTGTGATCTCCCGGCGCTACATGTTCATTATTCACTAAAGTTGCTACCACTTGTTCGAGGACGTTATACACTTTCAAGCTGGCCACTCCTCCCTCAGGCGCCTCATACGCAATCTGGGTCGTCGGATTGAACGGATTCGGATAATTTTGCCTCAGCATAAATGTCAAGGGCGCTTGCCCATCCTTCACGCCGAGCGTGCCCGTCACAACAAAGGTAATCGGCATGCTGTAACTCACCGCGCCCGCATTATCCTGTTGCTTGAGACGGTAATAATATTTGCCCGCGGCGAGGCCGTTATCGGTCCACGTGTAATTGTGCTGCTCCAGGCTCGTGCCTGCGCCGGGAATCAACGAGCTTACCGTTGTCCATTGCGTGCTTGCATCCGTATGGCGCTGGACATAGAAGCCGTACACGTTAGTTTCCGATGTCGTCGTCCATGCAAGCTTCACATCGTTGCCGGATTGTATGGCTGCGGTAAACGCGCTCAGTTCGATGGGCAACGCGCCACCGGAGGCGACTGCCTGTGCCGATGGCACGCTTTGATTGCCGTGGATATCGACTGTGATCACGCGATAGTAGTTTATCGAACCTGATACCGGCGAATTATCTACGACCATCGTATCGCTCGTGTGCCCGATCTTGTTCGCCGAACTTGGCGTAAAGCCGCTTGTGATCGAGCGGTACACCTCGTACGCACCGACATCGGGATCGGTAACGTCTTTCGCCCAGTGGACGGTGACCGATGGGCCGGGATTTACCACCGCTGCGATAGAGGTCACGGATCCCGGCGAAAGATTATCTACCGAATAACCGCTATCGGCCGGAGAATCCCAAAACACTGAACTCCCTTTTGCGCGAACCATAAAATAATACATCGGAATTCCCTGCGGCCCCGAATCGGAAGGCGTGCTGGCGTTGAACGAATACGCGCCGAGCCATTCTGCCGTCACTGAACCGAGGCTCTCCCAATAGATCGTCTCAACGCTGGTTGGCGACAATGGAAGTTTCAGGTATGCCATTTGTTTTTCCTGCGCAGAGTTCCGCCACGCAGCATAGCGTACGGGATCAAAGACAGGGTACGTTTGATTGGCAGCCGAAGGCGTGACGCCGATGAATACTTCGTACGAACTCACGAGGGTGCTAGGGTAGGCATCAAAGGTCGATGGACTCCACATCACAGAAACCTTTCCCCCTTGATCGTTCGAAATGTCTTTCACGTCAACAATGGTCGCCGCTCCTTCCCCGAGATAGCCGAAGCGGTCTACTTTCTGTGCGTAGATATCGGCGGAGCTATTGCGGTCGTCCCACCATGTAATGATCGCGCCGCCGGAACCGTCGGAGACGATGGTGGGATTTTGTTGATAGTTGGTTGATGTGGAGATGCCGAGACCATTCGCAGTCCACACCGGTGTGCCGCCCGCATTGATCCGTTGAGCATAGACGTCGTAGTCGCTGCCGTTGCGCATGTCTTCCCACGTGATGATCGCACCACCCGAACCGTCGGACACAAGGGTGGGATATTGTTGCGTACCGGTCGCCGTGCAAATCGCAACCCCATCGGTAGTCCACTGTACAGCGCCCGCAGCGTTCACCAATTGCGCATAAATATCGATGCTGGTGTTGCGGTAATCATTCCACGTAATAATCGCGCCGCCGTTCCCATCGGCAACAATGTTAGGCCCAATGTGAGAATTTGAGGCCGTGCATATCGGGTCGCCCGTGGTAGTCCACCGCTGATAACCGGAGGGATCTAACCGTTGGGCATAGATCTGATAATTGCCGGTGCGGTTATCTTCCCACGTGATAATTGCGCCGCCTGCGCCATCTGAAGCGATCACAGGGGACACTTGATTGCCGATCCCCGTATCGACCACCACCCCATTGGAAGTCCACTGTGAAATTCCGGAAGGGTTCACCCGCTGAGCATAAATGTCTGAGGTGGTGATGCTATTTCGGTAATCGTTCCAGGTAATGATCGCTCCCCCCGAACCATCGGAAACAATGGCGGGAAATTGTTGACTGCCCGTCGCACTGCACACCGCCACACCGTTGGATGTCCATTGCGGTACGCCGGAAGGATTCACCCGCTGGGCATAAATATCGGCGACGCTGCGGTTGTCTTGCCAGGTAATGATCGCTCCTCCTGAATCGTCGGAAGCGATCGTAGGGGAATATTGCGCATTCGCTGCCGCGCAGATGGCAACGCCGTTTGCAGTCCATTGCACAACGCCGGATGAATTTATCCGTTGCGTATAGATATCCGTGTTGGAGCTGCCGTTGCGGGCGTCATCCCATGTGATAAAGGCGCCGCCCGATCCATCCGCGATCATCGTGGGATCATTTTGATCGCCTGTCGCCGTGCAAATCGGAACGCCAGTCGATGTCCACTGCGCTACGCCCAACGAATTCAGCCGTTGCGCGTAAAGATCGATATCGGATCCGTTCCGGTAATCCTTCCAGAGGATTATAGCTCCGCCCGAACCGTCGGAAACAACGATGGGGAGTTCTTGGCTCGCCGACGCCGTGCAAACGGCAGTATTGAAGTTTGCGCTGGTTGACCATTGGGCAAATGCGCCCGGACCTGATGCAAGAACAAACATCATCATGACAACCGGCGTTAGTACGAATTGTTTCATGCGATTCTCCCTTCATGAAAATGTGTCATTGGTGATCGAATAATTATTGCTTGTGAATTTCTGACGTAAATAAGAAAGCCCGACCGGCCTGCGCCGATCGAGCTTTCTTGAATAATCCAACCGTAATCGTGTATCAGCGCCAATAATAAAATCATCGACCTTGCCCGACCATCTTTCAGGGCGGGCAATTCTATTTTATTAGCACCATCTTCTTCACATCAGTGAACATTCTCCCGGCTCCTTTGCCCTCTTGCATCTGCGCGGTAACGCGGTAGAAATAAATGCCGGAGGGCAGGTTCGACGCATTGAATTGCGCCAAACGTTCGCCCGCCGGCATCTGTTCGTGATTGATTAACGTCGTGACTTGCTGGCCGAGGATATTATACACGATCAGCGTCACGACGGCATTCTGGGGTAGATCGAACCGTATCGCCGTCGTCGGGTTGAACGGGTTCGGGTAGTTCTGATATAATTGCGGCTCATTCGGGAGCCTGTTTGCGTTTGAAGGCGCTGCGCGCCGGTCAGCCGTTGGGCTGATGCGCGGCGCATTGAGGAACGATACGTTGAGCAGTTCGCCTACCCCGGTCAACCGCAGCGAATCGCTCCAATTCACCGTATCGATCGCCCCGGAGAACGCCTTATTGATATCTTCGATGGTCGTATCCACGTCAACGAAGAGTGATGGATTAAACCCCAGGGGGACCTGAAGTCGCGTGTACTCGGTGAGAAGCTGATCACCAAGCTGGGCCAGTGCGCGGAGTGAGGTGCCATCGAGCGCGCTGGAATGATTCGAATAGATAAGGTCGCCAAGTCCGGTCGGCGTTGTCCCTTCATCGCTCAAGGCGATGTTCATTTGCAGCGCGGCAACATCGGCAAACAGCAAGTTATTGTGTTTCTTCGGAGAAAGATCGCCGGCTTCCTTGGTGAAGGAAAATCCGGTATCGACCAGCGTATGCAGTCCGGCAACTTTGTCGTACATCGACTTTTCGAAATCCATCGCTTTCTTCATGCGCACCCAGCCATAGACTTTGGATGAATCGGCGCGCCGCACGCCGACAATCATACCGCCCGAATCGGCGAACGCCCCCCGCGCATACGCATCATCAATGATGCTGAGCGCATTGGGCATCGGAAGCTCAATGTATTCCGAATCTGCCGTCCGGCTTATTTCGGTAGGAGGACCGATCTCGGGTCCCAACCAGAGCTTCGTTAATATTTGCCCTGACTTCTTCTTATTTGTTCTCCCGATAAGCGTTACGACCTCTTTCCACTGAATAACGCTCGAGCTGGTAACAGTCCATACCTTTTTTGCGCCTTCGCTGATAGAAACGGTATCGGTTCCCGTCGTACTGATGCGCACAATCGCATCGACGGAGTTTTTGAATTCCAGATTCATTTCCGTGATAGCAGATCCGGTGTTGTTTTCGATCAAATACTCCCAATGATCGGAAACGAATTTCTTCTTCACTTCCTTGGCCGCAATTAATGAATCGTACGTGAATGTCCGGTAGGTATTCGTATAAGCAGGCTGCGGAGCGAATGTCACCGATACGGTATGGTTGGCCGATATACTGTGAAACGTATAGCCGGTTACAGCCCCCACGGAAACGCTATCGATAAGGACATTGGCCACCTGATATCGCGCATCGGGAATAAAGACAACTGTGGTATCCACTCCCGCAGGGACAACCAACATCCCGGGCAAACCTTCGGATCCGTGCGGGCCAACACTGAAGAAGATCGTATCGTTTGTTTGCCGGGTGAATACCCATGTTGCGCCGATAAACGTATTATCAATCGTTCCCCCAACCGCGATCGTGGAGGCATCGGAGGACATGGCTACTCCGGTTCCCTGGCCGGAGGTATCAACAACGCCGGAACCCACGATCTTACTTCCAAGCTGGCCCCAGACTGATCCGCTTCTCTGGAATACCCACGCCGCCCCTCGATCGACGCTGTCTGCCGGACCGCCCACAAGCAAGGTATTGCCATCCGAAGAGAGAGCAACAGAGGCCCCTTGCTCTTGCACCCCGGCGTTGCCTCCGGTGCCGACAAGTTTCGAACCCTGCTGGCTCCACGCGCCGCCCGATCTTGTGAACACCCATACCGCACCGATGCCGGTGCTGTCTAACACCCCGCCTTCAACCGCAGTATTGCCATCACTGGAGATGGAAACCGAGTGACCCTGGAACGGATTTATTCCAGATGCTCCCGTGCCCACGAGTTTGTTTCCCTGTTGGACCCACGTGCCTGCGCTATCGGAAAAAATCCACGTTGCGCCGGCATGGGAACTATCGGTAAATCCTCCGACGATTGCCGTCATGCCGTCTCCCGAAAGAGCGACAGCATATCCCTGATCGGGGTGACCAGCCACTCCGTTTCCAACAAGCTTAGAACCATACTGGCTCCAGACCCCGAGCGATCTTGTAAACACCCATGTTGCACCGACGAAGGTACTGTCTTCGAACCCGCCGATGAGCGCAGTATTGCCGTCAGACGAGAGCGAAACCGACTCGCCGAACCCCGCAAGCCCGAAGGCCGATCGCCCTCCGCCCACAAGTTTATTTCCTTGCTGCGTCCACGTGCTACCCGAGCGGGTAAAAACCCATGCTGCGCCAATCGAACCTGCTGCCGATGGAGGCGTGCTATCGGTCGGTGCGCCGATTAGAAGCGTATTGCCATCGGCGGAAAGCGCAACCGAAGTTCCAAACTGTCCTCGTCCCGATGTGTCCGTCGGATAGATCCGTCCGCCTTGCTGTGTCCACGTTCCCGCAGAACGAGTGAACACCCACACGCCGCCCGCGCCGGAATCGTTCGTCACTCCGCCCTCTGCCAGCGTATTTCCATCGGCAGAGAGCGTAACTGTGTGTCCTTGAATTGAATGTCCAACTGTTGGTGTGCCCACGAGCTTTGGACCCTGCTGGGTGTATTGGGCGGAGAGATCGACTCGCAACACGATCAACAGTGCGAACGCGAAGAGTATGCGAATTGAAACGAAAGAAATCTTCATAGCACAACTCCTTCGATAGAAGAGTTCAGAGAATACCCAACGCGCTGATTCATCCGGCGCAATGCGGGGTGGAATGGTTCGAACGGATTTCGCGCAACAACTCCGCGAACTACTGCAAATGATCTCTTGATATACTTGGGAAAAGAAAGCCGGCATCGGCCTCGATAGATCCTGGCGCCCGTCCAGGCCTTTTGGGGATACACACCTCATCTGGAAATCGCCGGTCCGTGAGTGAAGATTCGAGAAGGAATGCGGCGAGAGTGCCGGTGAACGCAATTGTCTATTATAGGGGATTTGATCTGAAAAGTCAATAGCTCTGTTGTCGAAACATCGAGTATAACCAAAATGGCGTAAATGGTGGCAAAATGCCCGCTTCCGGTGTAACAACAAGAATGAGGGGTTTCATGGATCGCGTAAACGGAACCATCGCGGAGTGCGTCTAAAGATTGTACGCCGGGCACAGCAACAATCTCACCCCCAAGCGGGTCTAACTATTATAGGTATAGGCCAAGGTCCGCTTCTGCCCTCTTGTAACCTTTCGCGGAACAAGAGCGTACTACTTAGTGAAGCCACTCGTCTGTCGGCATTCCATTTTTCGAAGGTAATCCCATGAAGAAAAAAATTATTATTGTTTCGGTTGTTGCAGTTGCCCTTGCAGTCGGCGGCGTATTCTTTTTCACGCGCTCCAAGGCCGATAACGATGGCGCGCTCCCCCACGTGAAAGTGACGCGCGGAAAGATCATCGATAAGGCCCTCGCCGTCGGCACAATCGAGCCGCAGAACGAGATATCGATCAAATCGAAAGTCGGCGGCGTGGTGCGGCATATCTTCGTGGAAATGGGAACGTATGTGAAGGCCGGAACACCGTTGCTCGAGGTGAAGCCGGATCCCGCGCCATCCGAGCTTGCCAACGCAAAGCGCCAGGTCGAACTTGCCGATGTTGAACTGCGCACGCTGAACAAACAGCGCTTGCGGCAGGATACGATGCTCCACAAACAGTTGATCTCGCAGAGCGATTACGATGAAACGATGCGCCAGTATGATGAAGCGGTGCTTCATGTGAAAATGGAAAAAGAAAACCTTGCGTTGCTTGTCAGCGGCAGCGTGCTCATCGATAGCACCGAAATCCAATCGATCGTCTATGCCCCCATCGATGGTTTCCTGTTGAATAAGACTGTCGAAGTCGGCGATCCCGTTACTCCGCTCACCACCTATCAGGAAGGCACCGTCCTAATGAAGATGGCAAATATGGAGAACCTGTTATTCAAAGGAACTGTCGATGAAATCGATGTCGGCAAGCTGAAGGAAGGGATGCACGCAGAAATAAAGGTCGGCGCGTTGCCGAAAGACACCGTTGTCGGCATCCTCGAAAAAATATCGTTGAAGGCCGATAAGAAAGAAAACGCTACCGTGTTCCCGATTGAAATTCTTGTGCCAAAGACCGCAGGCGTAACGTTGCGCGCGGGATATTCGGCGAATGCGAATATCATCATCGAGCAAAAGGATAATATCCTGATGGTTCCGGAGCGGCTGGTAACGTTCCGCAACGATTCTGCCATTGTGCAGATAGCGCTCGGCCCCGGCAAGCAGGAAGACCGCATCATCAAAACCGGCTTGAGCGATGCGTTGAACATCCAGGTCGTCTCCGGCCTCAAACAAGGCGACGAGCTGATTGAGAAGCCTGTGAAAAAGATTGATTAAACATAATAGTCATTGCGAGGAGCAATCTCCAGAGGGGATAGTCATTGCGAGCGGTCCGCCGCGGGCGGATCGTGCCCGCAGGCACGACGCGAAGCAATCCCATTGTCAGTTTGCAACGCCGACCGAGATTGCTTCGTCACTTCGTTCCTCGCAATGACTAGTGGACCACTATGCTAACCTTCCTCACAACCATATCAGAATTCATCCGCGACTTGCGCGCGCAAAAACTACGCACGGCGATGACCATCTTCGGCATCACGTGGGGCACGGTCGCGATCATCGTGCTGCTGGCGTTCGGCATGGGTTTCAAGAAACAGCTTTCCAAAGACATGCACGGCATCGGCGAAAGCATCGCCATCATGTTCCCGGGGAAAACGACTAAAGCATTCCAGGGATTCGGCATCGGCCGGGAAGTAAATCTGGTGGAAGACGACGCCGCGATGCTTGCCAGCCAGGTGAAGGAAATCGACCGCATCAGTCCCGAATACAGCTCACGCGATTACCCCGTCCATCTCGGCGAAAATCTTACTAATACCTCCGTCGCAGGAGTGTATCCGATCTACGGCGAAATGCGCAATATCGTTCCCGCGCCCGGCGGCAGGTTTATCGACGACCTTGACCTGCACGACCGCAAGCGCGTCGTCGTGCTCGGCAACAAGGTGAAAGATTTGCTCTTCGGCGAAACGGATGCCATTGGAAAAATCGTCTTCATCGGCGATGTTCCCTTCACCGTCATCGGCGTGATGCTGAAAAAAACGCAGAACTCTTCGTATAACCGCCGCGACCAAGACCGCGTGTTCATTCCCGCTTCCACGCACGCCTCGGTCTATGGAAAGCCGTATATCAACAATATCATTTACACACCGAAGGACCCGCGCCGCTCCGATGAAGTCAACACGCAAGTCCGCGAAGTGCTTGGGAGGAAATACAAGTTCGATCCTGAAGACAAAGATGCCATCTGGATCTGGGATACAACCGAAGCCGACAAATTCATGTTCTATTTCTTCCTCGCATTCAACGCCTTCATGGGATTGATCGGCAGCTTCACACTTGCCGTCGGTGGCATCGGCGTTGCGAACATCATGTATATCGTCGTCCAGGAGCGCATCAAAGAGATCGGCATCAAACGCGCGGTGGGCGCGAAGAAACGCACGATCATGGTGCAGTTTTTCCTCGAGACATTTTTCATTATTGCGATCGGTTCGGTGCTTGGCTTCGGAATTGCGTATGGCGTCATCCAGGCGCTGCAATATATCCCGATCAAGGAATTTGTCGGCACACCGGAGCTTTCCCTGCTCGTTGCAGCCGCCACCATCGCGGTGCTCTCGATCATCGGCCTGGCTGCCGGACTTCTTCCCGCCAGGCGCGCTGCGAATTTGGATGTGGTAGAATGCTTACGCGCTTAATCGAACCTCGTAAGGACTTGTCATTGCGAGCGGTCCGCCGCGGGCGGATCGTGCCCGCAGGCACGACGCGAAGCAATCCCGTCGTCCGCTTGCAACGCCTACCGAGATTGCTTCGCTGCGCTCGCAATGACTAAAAATTTATGTGGATTGAATTAATAAAAGAATTCTACGCCGACCTCCGCTCGCAAAAGACGCGCGCGCTACTGACCATTGTTGCCATCGCCTGGGGCACCGTGGCAGTTGTGCTGCTGCTGGCGTTTGGCCAAGGGCTTGGCAGGCAGTTGCAATTGGGCCTGATCAATGCCGGCAACCAGATCATGATCCTCTATCCCGGCGAAACAAGCATTGTCTATGAGGGGATGCCCAAGGGAAGAAAAATCCATCTCGACGAAGAAGACGTCGATCTTCTCCGCGAGGCGATACCGCAAATCGATCTGGCAAGCCCGCAATACCGGGCAACCGTTTCGCTTTCCTATGGCCGCAACACCTCCACCACGGAATGCGAAGGCGTGAATCCGGAATTCGACGAAATGCGCCGGATGTTCCCCGCCGCAGGAGGAAGATTCTTAGACGTAATGGACGTGGCTCAGCAGCGCCGCGCTATCTTCCTCGGCGGCGTCATTGCCAAACGCGTTCTCGGCGAAGGCGACCCGGTCGGCAAGACGATCAACGTCGATGGGCTGCCGTTTACCGTCGTTGGTATTATGCCCAAGAAAATCCAGACGAGCGAGAACAACGGCCCGGATGATGAACGCGCGATCATTCCCTATACCACCATGCGCACCATCTACGGTCCCGAGCACGTGAACTCCATCCTCGTCCGCCCGACCGATCCCAGCAAGCAGGAAGAAGTAAAGAGAAAAATTTATGAGATCCTCGGCCAAAAATATCACTTCGATCCCGCGGACGATCACACCATACCGATCTGGGATTTCATCGAAGATGCCAAGATCAACGCGCAGATTTCTCTCGGCATTACCATCTTTCTTTTTTCTGTCGGCTTGCTGACGCTTATCATTGCCGGGGTTGGCGTCGCCAACGTGATGTATGCGGTCGTCAAAGAACGCACCAGAGAGATCGGCGTGAAGATGGCGGTCGGTGCGCGGAAGAGTTACATCCTCGCGCAGGTAACGTTCGAGGCGCTCATGCTCGCATTCATCGGCGGAGCGATTGGCATTCTGTTTTCGTGGGCGGTGGTTTCGGCAGTTCTGTTGATTCCCGCCGACGCCGATGGGCCGATGCAGTTTCTCGGCCATCCGGTATTTTCGATGCCGGTGGTCGGGGTTACGATTACGATTCTAACGGTGATAGGTCTGTTGGCGGGGTACTTCCCTGCGCGCAAAGCGGCGAACTTAGATCCGGTGGAGTCGTTGAGGTACGAGTGACCACATTTTCGATTTGGGATTTTTGATTTTCGTAGCGCGCTTCTCCCGTCGTAAGAAAGTATGACGGGAGAAGCGCGGCAATCTCCTTCGTCAAGGTAGTTCCTCGGTGAACACGAAAAGCCTCCACATCACTCCAACGAATTGAACGCCTCCAACCGGCGTTAGCTTCCGGCCTTCTGCGTCAGCAACGTATGAAGCGTATCCAGCAGCTTATTCGGATTGTAGCCGAACTCCCCATCTAAACTGATTTGGCGGATTAATTTTCCTCCGGGCAGAGCCAGCACGATCGATCGCGAGGCCGGGGCAATAGCGTTATTGTTGCCCGTCAACTGCACGAGCGTGGCGCTGAAATGTTGTTGGTTGTCAACCAGTATGGTCGGCACGACATCGTAATTGCAAAGCGCTTGCATTTGCGGCGAACGAAAGAGCGCATACGCCGGTGTCAAATCTTTTTGTTTCTGCACCCAAAGAATCAGGCAAGGCTTTTGGCGCTGTGATGCCGCTTCGAATGCCGCGTTCGCGGGCGGCCAGCGGAGCATGAAGGCGTCGGTCGGATCGTTCATCCATGCGATAAACCCTTTTGCATCGAACGATCCGGAGTGCCGTTTCCATTCGATTCCGTCGGGACGCAGAACGATCATGGTGGGCAGCTCATCGACTCCGAGAGAATCTTCCAGCAATGCGTTTTGCGTTTGATCGTTCGCATCGACCTGGTTGATAATAAAATGCTCATCAAGATAGTTCTTGACCGTATCGTTGGTGAACACCGTCGATTCCATTTTTCTGCACGGGGGACACCAGGAGGCGGAGACATCGATGAAGATCGGCTTGGCGGATTTCACCGCCTGCGCGCGCGCTTCAAACATCCCGATGCGCGACAGCGGATGGACGCTATGCCCCGAATCCAGAATAAACCCCGCAACCGCTGCCACGATTCCGAGCGCCGCGAGTATTTTTGCCGCCGTGATTGTCCGCTGGTTCATTGTCAGTCCGCAGTCTTATCTACTTGAATCACGTTGACGAACCAAAAGCACCCCGCCAGGAACAACGCCAGCGAAGCAGTACCCCACAGCAGATCGGACGAAGCGAAATTATTCTGCAGCACCGAATCGGCAAAGCCGGTGAGCCGGTGCGGGAACAAGAGATCGTCCAGAATAAACATCCACTTATTGTTCCACAAGAATTTTTGAACGAGAATCGTGGCGGCGCCGCCGAGGATTTCCCAGAGAAACAATGCAATGAGATTGAAATTTCCCGGAAAGAAACACGAGAATACCGTGGCGATTGCGACGTAGGTTACTATTTGCCCCAGCGACCCGAGAAGAATTTGCGCGAGTTGGAGCGGGTGAACCGCGGGCATCGCATGCATCATCGCCGCAGATACGCCAAGAAGTATAATGGCCACGAGAATGATCGTGCAAAACACCGACAGCACCACTGCCGCCATCTTCACCGCCAAAAACCATTGGCGTGTGATGGGCCGGGAAAGCACCGAACGCATCCACCCGTTTTTTACTTCTCCGCCGACAATCCCTGCGCTGAAAAACATTGCCCCGTATAATGAAAGAGCGCCAAAAATCGCGTTGACCGACTCAGAGAGATTAAGGACAGGAACCGCTCCGTGATTCGCCCGGTTAATCAAGGTTGCGATGATCGGTGAAAACGGCAACCCCAACGGAAGCATGACAATGGACAGAACGATCATCGGGATTGTCCACAGCCGCCGCATTTCTACCGCAAACAATTTTTTCAGAGCGGGGTTCATGACGCTTTCCGTTCCACGATCTGACTGCGGAAGATTTCTTCGAGGAAACCGCTGTCTTTGCCTTCCATCGCATAGTTCCCGATGAGCTTTCCGCTGTCGATAAACAGAACGCGGTCGCACACATGCTCGACTTCCGTAAGGTTATGCGAGCGGAACAAGATGGTCGTGCCGCTTTTTTTTCGCATCGCAAGAAACTCGCGCAATTCAAATACCGAAGGCGGGTCGAGAGCTCCGGTGGGTTCATCGAGGAACACCAGCGAAGGCGCGCCGATAAATGCCTGCACTAACTCAACTTTCTGACGCATGCCTTTCGACATCGAAGCAAGCGAGCGCATTGCGGCGCCGGTGAGCTTGAAGTGATCGAGCATCCCGCGCAATTGTTCCGGCTCCACGCGCGATGTTGCCAGCAGCGAATGCAACTCCAGGAACGTCTCGACGCGAACGGTTTTGGAAGTGAACTGGTTATCTGCCTGGAAGCCGATTTTCTTGCGCGCTTCCAGCGATTCGGGATGATGGCCAAACAGAGAAACGTTCCCGGAATCCGGTGCAAGAAATCCAAGCGCGATCTTGAGAAATGTCGTCTTGCCGGCGCCGTTCGGACCGATGAGCCCGACGATTTCTCCCGCTTGAATATCGAAACTCACGTCCGCAAGCGCGCGAACGGGATACTTCGATCTTGGATTGAACGTCTTGGAAAGGTTATGAACCGATATGGCGGCAGATGAATGTTCCATCCGGTTACAGCTTCGCTGCTCCCAGAATTATGCTCTCCTTCATGGCCCTCAAGATATGTATTTATACATTTTGTTGCAAACCATGAATGAGTAGTCATTGCGAGCTTCTCCCGTCATACGAAAGTATGACGGGAGAAGCGCGGCACTCTCCTTCAGAGACGTAATTCCTGTCTAGAAACGAAGAATCTTCCCCGCATTGAAAATCTCCCCAATTTTCCGTACACTTTAGTAACGCATGACCACCTACACCACCACCACCGAAGGCGTTGCGGTAAGCGCCTGCCCCATTTTCCTCGAAGGCAAGTCGAATTTGATTCTGAAGAAATTCGTCTTCGGCTATTTCATCCGGATCGAAAACCAGCGCGCAGAGGCGGTGCAGCTTCTTCGCAGGCATTGGCAAATCCATAATTCTAACGGCAAGATCGAAGAAGTGGAAGGCGAAGGCGTGATCGGCAAGCAGCCGGTGATCGAACCCGGAACGGCGCATCAGTATAACAGTTTCGCGGTAATCGAGACGTTCGAAGGATTTATGGAAGGCACCTACCTGATGCGCAAACCGAACGGCGAAGAATTTAGTATCGTGATTCCGAAGTTTATTCTGCGGGCAGCAGCGAATTGAAGAGCAGTGAACAGTGAACCGTGGACAGTGAACAGTTGAAAACAGATTAGTCATCCTGAGCTACAGCGAAGGATCTTCCACCATTCAGTACGCAAGCCTCCTCCCTTTCAGTTCAGACTTCAAGAAGTTTTCCCCCCGTTTAGCTATATTATTCTTTTCCTCGATTCAAACACGTTCAATAAACAACTCAATGAAACGCACAAACATTTCTTCCGGCACCCCCTGGGAACCGATCGTGGGCTATTCGCGGGCAGTCCGTATCGGCGATATGATATTCGTCTCCGGCACGACCGCAACCGATGAACGCGGAAATGTCGTCGGCGAAGGCGATCCCGGCGCACAAACGGTTCAAACCATCCGCAATATCGAACGCGCCTTAAAAAAATCCGGCGCCAAACTAACGGACGTCGTGCGGACAAGAATTTTTGTTACCAGCATCAACGATTGGGAACCGATCGGCAAAGCGCACGGTTCGTTTTTTAAAAACATCCTGCCCGCCACATCCATGATCGAAGTGAGCCGCTTCATCGATCCCAAAATGCTCGTCGAAATCGAGGCGGTAGCCGTCGTTTCAAAAAACCCGAGACGCATACCAAAGCGGAAATCGTAACCTCGTACATGCCGCGACAAGAATCAACATCTTCGCGTGTCGGCGCGTGGCTCGCGCTCGAACGCAACGTCTCCGTCATCCTCGTGGTGTTGTTTTTGCTCGGGATGGGAGAAGAGTTGTGGACGCGGTTCATTCCGAAATACCTTGAAGTTCTCGGCGGCGGAGCATGGGTGGTTGCATCGTACGGCACGCTCAAAGATTTTCTGGATGCAGTCTATCAATATCCCGGCGGATGGCTCGCCGATCGCATCGGCCGCCGCGCATCGTTGATTGTTTTCACGCTGCTTGCAATAGTCGGCTATGGAATGTATTATGCGGCAACCTCATGGCTGCTCATTCTGTTCGCAACGATTTTTGTCATGGCATGGAGCAGTTTAACATTGCCGGCCGTGTTTTCCATCATCGGCGACCGGCTTGCAGAACACCGGCGCGCCATGGGCTTTGGGGTGCAGTCATTGCTGAAGCGCATCCCCATCGTCATTGCGCCAACCCTCGGCGGATTGCTGTTGACCGGTTACGGCTTCATGCCCGGGATCCGCATCGGGTTGTTGTGGACCATTCTGGGCGGGGTAATCGCCATCTCTACGCTTATTTATTTTTACGACGAACAACCCTCCCCTCCTCGCGACGAACTGCGATTTATCGATATCTGGCGGGTGATGAATCCCGCTCTCAAAAAACTCCTGGTCACCGATATTCTCGCCCGCTGGGCCGAAGGGTTGGCCGAAGTCTTCATCATTATCTATGCAATGAACATCCTCCGGACCTCGGCGTTTCAGTTTGGCTGGCTGATCAGCATTCAGATGCTCGTATCGATTGTGCTCTACATTCCGATTTCGCACCTGGCAGACCGGTGGGGAAGGCGGCCGTTTGTGTTTCTCACATTTGTGTTCTTCGCGGTCTATCCGCTTTCCATCGCATTCGCCCGGGGAATTATCGGCCTCGCGATTGCGTTCATTATCGGCGGACTGCGCGAGATCGGCGAGCCGGCGCGGAAGGCCTCGATCATCGATATGACGCGCAGCGATATCCGCGCACGGACAGTGGGCGCCTATTATCTGGTACGCGGCCTCGCGGTTTTCCCCGCCTCGATGGTGGCAGGAGTATTGTGGAATTACAGCAACCGTCTGCCGTTTGTGCTGGCGTTCATCATCGGTCTGATTGGAGCGGGGTATTATTTGTTGGTGGAAAGCAAGAAGGTGGCAGGGCAGATCGCCTAAGAATTCACGCTTTCTTTCTGGGAGGGAGTTGCACTCCCGGCCGAGATTCCGAGTGGTGTGATGGTTTGGGAAAAAGGCGCTGGATTCCCGCCAGAAGCCCTCCAAAAAGACGGCGGGCAGGCATGCGGGAATGACACCTTTATTTTCAAGTTGAGACACCATCAGATTCCGCCGCCACTTGCAACTTGCTTGCGCGAATGCGTACATTGATACTATTGCATTATGTTTTTTCAATCAATCTAAGACATGAAGAGTTTTCGAACTGCCGCCCTAACATTTGCTTTATTAGTATCTACAATCGCCGCCTTGGCCGGAGAAAAGCCGGTCTTCGTGATCTACGCGCTGAACGAAACGGTGTTCGCCGGAACACCCGACGGCGTTTACGCTTCGGCCGATTCAGGGAAATCGTGGCAGCATCTGAATACGAACTTCACTTCCAACGCTGTTCATTGCTTCGTATCGATCGAAAATGTGCTCTACGCCGGAACAGAATCGGGCGTCTATCAAACAAGCAATGGCGGCAGGGACTGGAAAATATCCGACCCTTCATTTACTGAAAACATCCATGCACTCTGGGTGAACGACGACGATAACAATATTTTCGCCGGCACCGATCACGGACTCTTTCGCTCGGGCAATAGGGGAGCGAGTTGGAAATCATCGGGTTCCAAATTTCTCGACCGGCGCAAGGTTTACGATGTTTCGTATGCATATAAATCTATTCAAACGCTGATTAATAAAGACATCTATGCCACGACCGACAGCATCACGTACCGGTCCGTAGATGACGGGAAGCTGTGGGAGTCCGCGTCGTTCAACCATAGCTCGAAGCTGCTGTATGATTTTTGGGAGCTAATATTTGCGAGCGCGGATTCGGATTTGTGGGTGTCGTTCGATAACGGACAGTCGTGGCAGCCGTCGCCGTTTAAGAAAACCGTACATTCGATGACGAGCCACCGCAAGGTGGTCTTCGCCGGAACCGATGCAGACGGAGTCTATTTTACGAAGGATGGCGGCATCACCTGGAAGCCGCTCTTTACCGCCGGAATGAATAAAACCGTTCTTTCGCTCTACCTGTTTCACGACCGGCTCTTTGCCTCAACCCCCAAGGGAATTTATTCGACGGATGACGATGGAGTAACATGGTCGCCGCGCGACGCGGGAATTCCTTGAAAGTGCCCTCAAATAAAGCGTTTCAGGGCAAGCTCCGTGCAATTATAAAAAGAAAATCTAGATTGTGTCATTCCCGCATGCCATGATAGCGCCCCTCTCTTCGTAAAAGAGGGGTTGGGGTGAGTTACACAGAGGCACGCACCACTCTTGTTCCCCCTATTGCATTTTTTACCTCACCAAGGTATATTAATAAAGGAACTCAAATTTGGCCCACCGCGTTGAATTTATTAGGTGCCAAGGCCGACTCTATTTCCGTATGAAGCATTTCATCTATCTGATATTAACGCTTCTGTTTGCCGCTGCCGTTGCAGAGGCGGGCGGACCGTTTGTCCCCCGCGATTCGGCGACAGCGATCTCTGCCCTCGCTCCGGGCGCTCTCTCTTCTCCCATGCTTTCAAGAGAACTTCCCCATCCGGAGCACACGTGGGGTGTGAACATCCTCATGTCCACCAACGGGTTCGGCATGGGTACGTTCTACAAGAAAGAGTTCAGCGATGAGTACTCCGGCTTCGTCGATTTTTCGATCTCCGAAGCGAAAGACGATCAGGCGATCGATTATACCGATCCGTACACCGGCCTAACATATACGCCGGGCGAAGTGAACCGCTTCCTTGTGTTGCCACTGATGTTTGGAATCGAAAAACGGATGTTCAAGGACGACATCATCGACAACTTCCGGCCGTTCCTCACCGCAGGAGTCGGACCCTCGATGGTCTATGTGTTTTCCGACAGCAACGATTTCTTTACCGACTTAGGGCATGGCCAGGCGAAGTACACCTTTGGGGGATTCATCGGGGGCGGCGCATATTTCGGCGCGCCGGGATCTAACGTGATGGGATTGAACGTGCGCTACTACTTCATTCCATACCCGCACGGCCTTCCGAGTTTCGATACCAACGGCGTCATCACCAATAAATCGCAGTTCGGCGGATTTTTTATTTCCTTCACCTTCGGCACGGCATGGTAGGGACGATGTGCAGGGAGCCTTAGTGACTTAGTACAGAGTACCTTAGTGCAGAGTGCGGAGATTAGGTGGTAGGAGGTATAAGGGTTGAAAGACGTTGTCATTCTGAGTCCTCGATAACAACATTCGAGGATAAACTCCGCGAAGAATCTCCTTCGTCCAAGTTTAGCACTTTGATCAAAGCCACAAACGCCTTGCGTCTTGATGACCATGGGAGATGCTTCACTTCGTTCAGCATGACACCGGTCGCCCTCTCTCACCCTCTCACTTTCTCCCCCTCTAACTTTCTCACGCTCTTCCGTCTCACTCCGCCTTGGGCGGATCACGTCTCACGCTTTTAAGTATCTTTTAAGAAACTGTCCCGTATAAGATTCCTTCACTTCGGCGACCTGCTCCGGCGTTCCCGCGGCAACAACGTACCCGCCTTTATCTCCCGCTTCGGGACCAAGATCGATTACCCAGTCGGCGCATTTTACCACATCCATGTTGTGCTCGATGACGACGAGCGAATTGCCGCGCTCGAGCAAGGCATTAAAGCTCGCCAGCAGTTTCGCGATGTCATCGAAGTGCAAGCCCGTTGTCGGCTCGTCGAAGATAAAGAGCGACTTGATCCCGTCGATCTGCGTTGAAAGGTGCGCGGCAAGTTTCACGCGTTGCGATTCTCCTCCGGAGAGCGTCGTGCCCGATTGCCCCAGCCGGATATACCCCATTCCCACTTCCTCTAAATAGCGCAACCGCTTCGCGACATTCCGCCCCGACGCGTGCCCGTTGAAAAACTTCACCGCCTCGGTCACCGTCATGCCGAGCACGTCGTCGATATTCTTGTCGCGGTAGCGCACATCGAGGATCTCCTTCTTGAAACGTTTCCCGCGGCAGACTTCGCATGTCAGTTCGAGGTCGGCAAGGAACTGCATCTCCACCGTCTGGATGCCGCTGCCTTCGCACGCCTCGCACCGCCCGCCCGGCACGTTGAACGAAAACGCTCCCGGCCCGAAATCGCGGATCTTCGCCGCCTGCGTTTTCGAAAACACGTCGCGGATAAAATCGAATGCCTTCACGTACGTCGCCGGATTGGAGCGCGGCGTTTTTCCGATCGGCGTTTGATCGACCATCTCGACGTCATCGATCCCGTCCGTGCCTTCGATATCATTATGTTTGCCCAAATTCGCAAGGTACTGCCCCTTCTGCCGCTTGATGCCGGGATACAGAATGTCGTGGACGAAGGTGCTCTTGCCCGATCCGCTCACGCCCGTGATGCAAACGAATTTCCCCAGCGGAACCGAAACATCGATCGTTTTCAAATTATGTTCCGCCGCGCCGAGCACACGGATGGCGCCTTTGTCTTCGGTGCGGCGTTTTGCAGGAACTTCAATCGATTTCTTTCCGGTGAGATATTGCGCCGTGAGAGACTTTCCGCTTTTCTTCAGTTCCTCCATCGTCCCAAGGAAAACAATCTCTCCCCCGCCTTCGCCGGCAAGCGGTCCCATATCCACGATCACATCGGCATCCGCCATGATGGCGGCGTCGTGTTCGACCGTCATCACGGTGTTGCCGACATCGCGCAACGACTTCATGATCGCAATCAGCCGTTGCGTATCGCGCGGGTGCAGGCCGATGCTCGGTTCATCGAGCACGTAGAGCGAACCGACGAGCGACGAGCCGAGCGCAGTCGCTAAATTGATGCGCTGCGTTTCTCCGCCCGATAAAGTGCTGGAGAGCCGGTCAAGCGTGAGGTAACCGATACCCACCTGCACCAGATACTCTATGCGGCGGTTGAGTTCGCCAAGGATGCGGCGCGCGATTTCAATTTCGAACTTCGTCAGCTCCAGCGTTGCAAAGAATTTCTTCGCATCGTCTAAGGTCATGCTCACGATATCGGCGATGGTCTTGTCGGCGATCTTGACGTACAACGCATCGCGTCGGAGGCGCGAGCCACCGCACGAATCGCACCGCGTATATTGCCGGTAACGGCTGAGGAACACGCGGTAATAGATTTTATAACCCTTCTTCTCGATCATCTCGAAGAACGCGTTCACGCCCTTGAACCCCTTCCCGCCATCGAGTACAAGTTCGATTTCCTTTTTCGTGAGGTCGCGGAACGGTACATCGGTGCGGATGCCGGCGCGCGAACCGTTCACGATCATATCGTGCAGATAGGAGTTCCATTTGGGGAACGTCCACGGGTGGATGGCGCCTTCCTGGATGCTGCGGTCGCGGTTCGGCACGACGAGGTCGAGATCGATGCTCAGCGATTTGCCGAACCCTTCGCACTTGGGGCACGCGCCGTACGGATTATTGAACGAAAACATCCGCGGGTCGGGTTCTTCGTACTTGATGCCGCAGTTGGCGCACGCGAATTGCTGGTTGAACCGGAACTCTTTGCCGGCAGCGCCATCGGCAAGAATTTTGATGACCGCATGCCCATCGCCCGAAACGAACGCCGTCTCGATCGAATCGGTGAAGCGGGTATCGACTTGCCCACTCCGATAGATCAACCGATCGACTACGATGGCGATATCTTTTTTCGCCGCTTTCTTGGTGAACTTCTCGGTCGAGAGGTCGATCAGCTCGTTTTTATAGAGTATACGGAAGAAGCCGCGCTTCTTGAGCGATTCCAATTCGCGGTCTAACGTGGCATCGGCGTGCTCGGCCATCGGGAACATCACGTACAGTTTTAGGTCGCCGCTCGTTTTGCTTTCTTCGTTCAGGCGGTCAAGCACGGTCTGGACCGTGTCTTTTTGCACGAGCGAGCCGCAGTTGTAGCAAATGGTTTTCCCGATGCGCGCGTAGAGCAGCCGGAGGTAATCGTAAATCTCGGTGCTGGTGCCGACCGTGGAGCGCGGGTTGCGCGCCGCCGTGCGCTGCTCGATGGCGATCGCGGGACTAATCCCCTGGATCAGATCGACGTCGGGCTTGTCCATGCGCTCTAAGAATTGCCGCGCGTACGCGGAGAGCGATTCGACGAACCGCCGCTGCCCTTCCGCATAGATGGTATCGAACGCCAGCGACGATTTGCCCGAACCCGATACACCCGTCACCACGATCAACTTGTTGCGCGGCAGCTCAAGCGAGATATTCTTGAGGTTATGCACCCGCGCCCCGCGGATAATAATGTTCGGCCGCGATTTGGGCTTAAAGGGTGGTGATTTTTGTTTAGATTTAGGGGGCACTGTGTAGAGAATCGATTTTTGGCGAGCCAAGATTAGTAATATATGGAATTACTATCGTTCGTCAAAGAGGTATGCATAGACTTCTGTAAAGTTACCCCCTCCCAGAGGTGTTATTCCCTCCGCCCGGGCGGACAAGAGAGAGGCGCGATTATAGAAAAGATTTGAACCGCAGATACCGATGATTTATGTGATTACGCTGATACAATCTCTCTCTTTTGTGTCATTCCCGAGTGCTTCTAGCGGTCCGCCGCGGCGGACAGGGTCTTTTCTCTTGATCTTTCGTCATCCTGCCCTCAAGCAGTCCGCCACGGGCGGATATCCCCATCCCCTCCCTTAATTCACCTTCGGCGAAGGGAGGGGCGCGATTATAGCTGGGGCGCGTAACGCCCGAAGGAACACTCCCACGCAGTCCGCCGTGGCGGAGTGGGAGCGAGAAATGTTGCCTCCGATGGTCAATGCGATTCTTTCAAATCAGAACTGGATGCCGAAAGAAACTGTGATGACATCCATAGGTTGTGCGATGCTGTTATTGGCTGAATAACCGCCTCCGGTTGTGGTAATATCGAACGTCGGCGAAGCTGCCATGTACTGGGCTTCAACGGTAAACCGCTCACCGAGATTAATCCCGGCGCCGAGCCGGTAGGCGAAATCCGTTCCGCCGACTGCATCCTGATGAAATGTTATCGTGTCAACCGTGACGCTGGCGCTCGGGCTAATCCCGTGAACGATTCCCCCCTGGGCTAGCGCATAAATGCCGGTATTCATTCCGATCTTCGCGCTGAATTGAAATCCGGCAAAAACTCCCAACGACCACCACGGACTGATTGCGGGATTATACGCCGAAATTGCGCCGAGCACATTAGGATCGACACTGTTGCGGGCTACCGAGGCGCTCACTAACGCCGCGGAATGCCGTGTGAGTGGAATGACGTAATCCCAGTCGACGTAAATGCCCGTCTCTGCT
>DATGFY010000175.1:0-4772 GCA_035308785.1 Bacteroidota bacterium
CAGCTTGGATATATGTTCCTGGCAATGGGCGTGGGTGCGTTCGGCGCTGGTGTTTTTCATCTGATGACACACGCATTTTTCAAAGCGTTGCTCTTCCTTGGCGCGGGCTCGGTCATTCACGCTTTACATGATGAGCAAGACATCCAGCGGATGGGCGGATTGAAACATTCGCTGCCAATCACCTATATGACATTCCTGATCGCGGCGCTGGCCATCTCCGGCATACCCCCGTTTTCGGGGTTCTTCAGCAAAGACGAAATTCTTTGGCGTGCATTTTCACAAGGTTCTGTTGTTTTTTGGCTATTCGGATGGCTTGGCGCGGGCCTGACTGCGTTCTATATGTTCCGTCTCGTCACCTTGACCTTTGAAGGCAAACCGCGTGCACACACAGAACATCATCCGCACGAGGCGCCAAAGGAAATGGCGATTCCGCTGATTATCTTAGCAGTGCTTTCGGTCATCGGAGGATTTGTGGGCATACCGCAAGCGTTGGCCGGGACAAATGAACTGCGCATCTGGCTCGATCCCGTTTTCGAACAAGCAGAATCGCGTCTGTATTTCTATTCCAATACCCACGAATACACCGAGTACTTGCTCATGGCGCTCTCAGTCGCAATGGCCGGGGGAGCAATTGTTGTCGCTCGCTCGTGGTACCTTAAGAAACCGCAAACGGTCGAGAAAATTGCCAAGACGTTTCACCCTGTTTACACATTGCTCTGGCGCAAGTATTATGTCGATGAGACGTACGATGCCGTCATTGTTGCACCCATTGTCTCCGGTTCGCAGAAACTGTTGTGGAAAGGATTCGATGTCGGTGTGATCGATGGAACAGTCAACGGCGTGGCTCGGCTCGTTGCCTACATTAGCAGCTGGCTCCGTCGCATCCAATCAGGCGTGGCGCAGAGTTATGCGTATTCATTCGTCATCGGGATCATTATTCTCCTTGGAATCCTGTTGTTCAGGTAACGCATGGATCATCCCTACATCCTTTCATACCTGATCTTCTTCCCGCTTATTGGGGCGGCTTCGCTCTTGTTGTTCAAGCGCGAACAGGTGACGATCATCAAGACGCTCGGCATCATCTACACCGCCGCGACGTTCGTCATTTCTCTCTTTGTCTTTAACGGATTCAATTCGGATAGCGCAGCGTTCCAATTTGTCGTCCATAAACAGTGGATACAAGCGTTTGACGTCTCGTATTACGTTGGCATCGATGGACTTTCACTGCTTCTCGTATTGCTCACGACCTTCTTGACGCCGCTGGCATTGCTCCAATCGTGGAATTCGATCCAATCGCGCGTGAAGGAATACACCATCATGATCCTGCTGATGGAAACGGGCATGATCGGCGTTTTCTGCTCGCTCGATATGTTTGTGTTCTACATTTTCTGGGAAGCGATGCTCATCCCGATGTATTTTCTCATCGGCATCTGGGGCCACGGCAACAAGATATACGCGGCGGTTAAGTTCTTCCTTTACACCATGGTGGGTTCTTTGCTGATGCTTGTGGCGATTATTTGGATGGGTTTGTATGCAGGCGCCCAACACCACCAGTTATTCTTGACGGATTATACGCTTCTGAAGACGATCGTACCCCAGATTCCCTTGGGGATCCAAACATGGTTGTTCCTTGCCTTCACGTTAAGCTTTGCAATCAAGATTCCGCTCTTTCCGTTCCATACGTGGCTGCCCGATGCGCATGTTGAAGCGCCGACAGCGGGGAGCGTGATCCTTGCCGGCGTTATGTTGAAAATGGGAACATACGGCCTGCTGCGCTTTTGCCTGCCGCTGTTTCCGGCGGCTACGGTGCAATTTATTCCGTATCTCTCGACGCTGGCGGTCATCGGCATCATCTACGGTGCGCTCGTCTCGATGGTGCAAACAGATATGAAGAAGCTGGTGGCGTATTCTTCGGTCGCGCATCTTGGCTTTGTCGTTTTGGGTATCTGTTCGCTCACGCCGGAGGGAATTCAGGGGAGCATCATCCAGATGGTAAATCATGGCCTTTCAACCGGGGCGCTGTTTCTTGTGGTGGGGATGATTTACGACAGGCGGCATTCATTGGCGATAGCCGATTACGGTGGGATAGCGAAAGTCATGCCGGTCTATTCCACGATCTTTATGATTGTTGTCCTTTCATCCATCGGGCTACCGGGATTGAACGGATTCGTGGGCGAATTCCTTATTCTTGTCGGAGCCTACAAATCGACCTTTATCAATCCGTGGTTTTCAGTGGTTGCGGCGAGCGGGGTTATTTTTGCGGCGGTCTATTTATTGTGGATGTATCAGCGGGTGATTTTCGGAAAGGTAACAAATTCTGCAAATCAGAAGCTTAAGGATGTTTCGATGCGAGAACTTGCGTTCCTCCTGCCGATCATTCTCTTCATCGTTTGGATCGGCGTTTATCCGAATACGTTTTTGAAGAAGAGCGAATTGACGACTGAGAAGATTGTCAGTGTGTTCTCAAATTCGCTGCAGAAGGGGTTGGCTGAAGCGTTGACCAAATCACCTGTGAAACCTTAGGAAAACGGTTCTCACAAATTTTCCCCTCCTCGTGGAGGAGGGGTGATCCCGACAAAGTCGGGATCGGGGTGGTCAGCGCACCGTAAACTTATACACCGTCTCCGTTAAGTATTTCTCTCCCGGCCGTAACACGGTCGAAGGGAATTTTGGCTTATTAGGTGAGTCCGGAAAATGCTGCGTCTCTAAGCAGAACCCATAGTGTTGTTTGTATGCTTTTCCGTCCTTGCCCACGTTTTTACCATCTAAAAAATTTCCCGTGTAGAACTGCAAGCCCGGTTCGGTGGTGATGACTTCCATGACGCGGCCAGTGGACGTATCGTATGCCTCTGCAGCGCGGAAGAGCCCGGCCCCAAGCCGGTTGAGCACAAAATTGTGGTCGTATCCTTTCCCCAAATGCAATTGTTCGTTATCTGCTCCGATTCGCGCGCCGATTGCAATAGGTTTGCGAAAATCGAACGGAGTACCTGCTACGCTTTGCCGGTCGCCTGTGGGAATAAGTCCGCTATCCACCGGGGTAAACCGCTCCGCATCGATCATTAATTCTTCGTTCAAGATGTCGCCGTTACCCGCTCCTGCGAGATTGAAGTAGGAATGGTGGGTTAGGTTGACGACTGTCGGCTTATCTGTCGTGGCGGAATACACGATTTTCAACTCATTGCTCTCCGTGACGGTGTAGGTTACGGTAACCGAGAGGTTCCCCGGGTATCCTTCCTCGCCATCCTTGCTCACATAGCTGAGTACGAGCGATTGTCCCTTCGCGTCCATTTTTTCTTCTGCATTCCACACAACTTTATCGAATCCCTTTATTCCGCCGTGCAGATGATTCGGGCCGTTATTCTTGGCAAGGACGTACTCTTTTCCATCGAGAGTGAATTTCCCGTTGGCAATTCGGTTGCCGTACCGGCCAACGAGCGCTCCGAAATACGGACTATCTTTTACGTAATCGGCGAGCGCATCGTACCCGAGGACGACATCGCCGAGCTTGCCGCTCTTATCCGGCACAAACAGCCGGACTACGATTCCGCCGTAATTGGTGATCTGCGCTTCCATACCGTGGGAGTTCTGGAGCGTGTACAGATACACCGTTGTACCATCACCCAGCGTCCCGAAGACTTTTTTTGTCGATTGTGCGGATGTATCTGAGGCCAGAATTCCAAGGAGGGCGAGCATAAATATCAGGTTCTGTAATTTGAGAGGGGAGTTCATAACGTCAATGTGCTTCAGAATTCGTTTGCTTCGATTTCTTGGCCCACTTTTCCCACATTGCGGGATCGGCAAGCATTTTAATATAGACGCCGCCAACAACGGACCGGGCCTGGAAGCCGATCTGCTTTGCGTTGGTGGTGGAATACCAATCAGTCATCGGGACGCGGCTTGTAGAGGAGTTCAGAAACGCACGAACAGGGGAGATGATCTTTCCAAAATTCTCTTGTGACGCAGCCAGCGTTGCCGTCCACACCGTCCAATCAAGTTTGGTATAGTCTTTGCGGTTATCCAGAGGGAGGCCGTAGCTGTTTTGCTTCGTTAAGTAGTATGATATCTCTGTTGTGGCGACGCTCGGCGGAAATAGGTTAAGTCCGAGCAGTTTGTCCCAAACGAGATTATATTTCTGGCTCCATGTTCCCGGTTTGTCAAACGCCAGCTTATAGTGGTCGCCATCCTTCGCCATCGCTACCCATTTGCCGGAGAATTCCTTTGCCATTGTCCGGAATTTTTCGGCTTCAGCTTTCTTGCCGACCATATCGCACATCTGAGCGTACCCGCCTAACGCAAGAATGGCCTTGATTGAGAGGTTGGTATTATGCGCGAGATGTCCGGCGAAATCATCCGTGCATAGTTGATTTTCGGGATCGAGCCCCTTTTCCGCGAGATAGTTCGCCCACTTCGTTATCTGCGGCCAATACTTCATTGCATAATCTGCATTGCCATCGATGTGCGCCATGGCCGCAAGCATGAGAAGCATGTTACCGCTCTCTTCGACCGGCATCTGATCTGTTTCATCGCGCTCTCCGCCGCCATAGACCTGTCCGTTTGCAAGCGGGTATGTGCCGAGATCGTGCGGCGCGAACGGGAATTTCCACCGGTCACTCGCTGCATATTCAAGCATCGGCGTTAGCATGGCTTTCAGGAGCGCGGTGTTAAACAGCAGCGGCAAGGGGGAAGAAGGGTAGAGCACATCGACTGTACTAATGCAGCCGTTGCTGAAATTCTCTTTCGGGAAAAACATGGGTGTACCATCAATATCGACC
>DATGFY010000176.1:0-3256 GCA_035308785.1 Bacteroidota bacterium
GCTGGTGCGGGGGGGCTTCATACCGCCGAAAAGCTATGTCGGTCGCACCGGTAGTGAGATCAATAGCGATCGCTCTCGGCCGGGGAACCTGATCCAATCCGTCGCTGAATGTTCGTTCGATGCGTGGATCAAGTTTTGGAAAGGCAACCAACAGTCGTGGAATTCCGAAACCGATTATTACGGCAAGGGCGCCCACGTCAGCTTCCTGCTCGACATGGAAATCCGCAGCCGCACAGCGAACAAACATTCGCTCGATGACGTGATGCGCGCAATGTGGAAGAAATTTCCTCTTACGGCGGGAGGGTACACTCTTGCCGATTTGCAGAAGGTCGTGGAAGAAACGATTGGCGGCTCGGTGCAGGAGTTTTTCGATAACTATGTCTATGGCGTCACCCCGCTCGATTGGGAGAAATATTGCGCCATCGCGGGACTCGACGTTGCACCAAAGGATTCCCTCGTGCATCCCTGGCTCGGAATCTCTACATCCGACAATAACGGCCGGACGACAATCTCTTCCATTCCTGCCGGCGGACCGGCATGGAATTCCGGGCTGGACTACGGCGACGAAATCCTTGCGTTAAACGGCATTCGCGTTCGTTCATCCACACTGTCCGATCGCATTAACGATTTGAAACCCGGCGACAAAGTGACGCTGACAGCGTTTCAAGTAGACAAGTTGCGCACCGTTACCATTACGCTCGGCACCGCCCCGAAATCATACAAAGTAATTCCGGCCAAATCCCCGACCGCTGCCCAGAAAGCCATCTATGAAGACTGGCTGAAAACGAAGTGGTAAGGTAGTCATTGCGAGGAATCCCGTCAACGAAGTTGACGGGACGACGCGGCAATCCCGGTATCGATTGCCTATGTCTTTAATTGAATGAAAAGCATCATCCCTCTCCTCACGGCAACTCTTCCGAGTTTATCTTCAGGATCTAATTCAAATCAGCCCCTCTCTTCTTAAGAGAGAGCCCGTCCCGGAATGTTTCTATCCGGGAGGTTGGGGAGAGTCCTCACAGAGGCAAGCAATAACCTACCGCAGCCTCTTTAACCTCTCCAGCACATGGTGCGTCGCCACAATCACCAACTCAATCAGCTTCTCCGTCGCCTTATCCGGATGCACACGCAAGTTGTTGATCGAGCAGATTATTTGTAATTCCCTCAGATATGAGCGCACCTCGCGCGGATCGGCGCCGGCGATCCAGGTTGTGAGCTCGCCCTCGAGGTACTCGCTGTAATTTTGGATGAACCGATCAGCGCGGATAAACTTGCGGGTCCGCAGGCCAACGCCCGAGAAAATCTCCTTCAAGTCGCCCATATATTCCTTCACGCGCGGATCGATTTTGCGCTCGATTTCAAAATACTCCGCAACGGTCGATCCGATCAAGCGGTACGACCCCTTCTCGTCAATCCGCCGCTTGAGCGGGCGGTGTTCCGCAACGCGTTCTCCCCGGAAAATGTGGTCCACGTAATGCAGCTTCTGTAACGCCCCGGGCCAGGTAGCGTAACGTTTTCTCCAGCGCGAATCGGGATTCAGCCACACCGCGAACGTCTCGGCAAAATCTTCATCCGGATGCTTCTGCGCATAGTGCGGGTTGCCCATGAAATGCAGCGAACGGACGTAATCGCGGCTTCGCGGATCGTAATCGTACAGCTCGGTGTACCGCTCCTTAAAGTTTCCGAACAATTCCTTCCATCCCGGCCGCTGCCACAATTTGTACGCATAGTTAATCGCATGACCCGTCTCGTGGCGGAGCAGGACCATGAGGTCGTTATCCGAGTACGAGCGGTAGTAGCGCTCAGCGATTTTTCTCAGCGTGCGGTTGGCGAGGTAGAACGGAATCTCGATGGAAACGGTGCCGTCGATAGTGCCCCACGGTTCTACGCCAAAGTAGAACGAAGGGAAAAACCCAATGTGCTTCTTCACGAGTTCGCGCCGCAGGCGGATCAAGAGTTCGCGCAAGGTATCGGCGGGCTTCAACTCCATCTCGCCGACGATTTGGATAAGTGTTTTTTGAAACGACAGCTCCCGGAAACGGGCCTTTATTTGGGGACTCAATGTGGTTGCTTTCTACTAAGGCAGTGCTAATGTTAAACGAGATACCATCCCGAACAGTTGAAATTCCAAGTGCCAAATTCCAATCCGCCTGCGGCGGACCAACAAAGCTCAAAAACCAAAAAATCAAAAAGCATCTGTACCCATTCCCGAGAATCGTGCGCCATATCCACCGCATTCCCGACGCAAACTACATTTGAAATTTGTACTTGGAATTTTGTTGGTCCGCCGCAGGCGGATTGGAATTTGGCGCTTGGAGCTTGTTTTCCAAAAAGAAACCCCCATCTCGTACTACAAGACGGGGGTTGTCAAATACCGAACTATGTCTTGCGTTACGAGACGCTCTCGCTCTTCTGTTCCTCGGGCGGTGCAACTTTGCCTTTCTTGGCAGCGTTGCCTTCAGTAAATTTCAGCGAATCGGTTTTCTTGTTGTATTTAACGTTGATAACGCTCGAATCGCCGAACTTGTTTCGCAGAATTTCTTCCGCGATCGGATCTTCGAGGAACTTTTGCAGCGAGCGCTTCAACGGCCGTGCGCCGAACGCCGGATCGAATCCCTTATTCACGAGGAACTCCCGCGCAGTTTTGGCGAGATGGATTGTGACTTTCATCTGCGACATGCGCTTGGTGAGTTCGACCATCTGGATATCGATAATCTTATCGATATTCTCGCGGGTCAAGCTGTGG
Organism: Bacteroidota bacterium; assembly: GCA_035308785.1. Lineage (GTDB taxonomy): Bacteria > Bacteroidota > Ignavibacteria > UBA10030 > SZUA-254 > DATGFY01. The sequence continues at coordinate 2,744 of DATGFY010000176.1, forward strand.
AAGACGATCGTTTCATCGACGCGGTTGAGGAATTCGGGGTTGAAGACGCGCCGCAGGGCATCTTCAATCGTCGATTTCATGTGCGTGTAATCGTCTTTCTGCGATTCGTTGCCGAAGCCGATAACGCCGCCCGCTTTCAAATCGCGCGAGCCGAGGTTCGAGGTCATGATCAAAATGGTGTTCTTGAAATCCACCCGCCGGCCAAGATTATCGGTCAGGATGCCGTCATCGAGCACTTGCAATAGAATGTTGAACACATCGGGATGCGCTTTTTCGATTTCGTCCAGTAAGACAACCGAATACGGCTTCCGGCGAACTTTCTCTGTCAACTGTCCGCCTTCCTCATAGCCGACATATCCCGGAGGCGCGCCGACCAGTCGCGAAACGGTGTGCCGCTCCTGATATTCGGACATATCGATCCGAATCATGGCGTGCTCGTCGTCGAACAGATATTCGGCCAGCGCCCTCGCCAGTTCCGTTTTACCGACCCCGGTCGGTCCCAGAAAGATAAAA
>DATGFY010000177.1:0-2324 GCA_035308785.1 Bacteroidota bacterium
CTTTATCTTGCGGGACTTTGTTGCCGGAATAATACCGGTCCGCTAAATCAACTTCAGCGTCAGAATATCCGGCAGCTGCCGATTTCTCCAAAAATTCCACAGCTTGTGCATCCGTAAGCTGGTGATCCATTTCGAGGAAAATCAATTCGGCCCAAACGTACATTGCGGCGGGGTCATTCGCATCGACTTTTGTTTTCAATTGTGGAAAATATTCCAACCGCTGCACCATATCCCACAACAGCATGGGCGCCCACGGCGCATCGAATCGCGCTGCGCGTAAATAATAGACCGAAGCAAGAATGAGATCTTGCTTTACCCCCACGCCTTGGTCGAAGAGCCGTCCGGAGAGCGTCAACGCCTCGGGGCTGCCCGCCGAAGCAGCGCTATCTAACGACTTCAATATCGACGCCGTCACCAGTGTATCAATCTTCTCCCGGTGCAGCCGCACGCGCACGCTTTCGGGGTCGGCGCGGCTTTCAATCAGCGCTTCCTCCAGGAGTGTTTCGTTGTCCGGCCCCTTCGTCGAATCGATATTAAAATCGATATACACCGGCTGAGGAGCGCTGGTATCGGCCGCCGCCGAGCTTTTCGATTTCTTGGATTTACGGCTTTTCTTTTGAGACTCTTTCTGCTTTTCTTCGGCCTGAATTTTCTTTAGGATGCCGCGTTTCGCGAATTCATCCAATACTTCCTTAGCAGGAGCAAAATCATCTGCGTTTGCCTTTTTGATCCATTTATATGCTTCGGCATAATCGCGCGACGTGGTGAGATTATCGGTAAGAAGCAGGCCATAAACGTATTCTCCTTCCGGCATGCCGTGGTCCGCAGCATAGCGGAAATTCTTGTACGCTTCAAATGGGTTCCATGGAACACCCCAGCCGTTGTTCTGGAGAATTGCGAGATTATATCTGGCGGGGATGACGTTGTGCGCTGCGGCCTTGGCTATCCAGTAGGCAGCTTTTATCGTATCCGCAGTAAAATCTTTTCCGAAAAGATAGAAAAGACCCAGCGTATGTTCCGCTGTGGGATCACCGGAGTTCGCTTTTTCTACGAGCATGAAATCGTCCCACAACTTCCCCAGCGATTCGTCGTAATCGTAATAGAATGGACTACGGGCAGGGGTATGACTCTTTAGCGCGACACTCCGCTGCTTATCTTGTTGGGACTGTTGTGATTGTTGCGAGTGAGCCGCAAACGGAAGGAATAAAAAAAGAGCAATGCCGAAGAAAAGGTTCTGCTTCGTCATCGGCGGATCTATTTCCAGCCGAACTGAGCTTTCAGCGTGAAATGCAACGTATCTTTCACCGGGATCATCAAGAGCGAAGGACGATCGATCTTGAATGCCGTCATACTGATATCGAACCAACCGGAAACGCTCAACGAATTGGCATTCCACGTAGGCGTTACCCATGCTGTAATATCGTTCGTTACCCCATGAAAAGTCAACTTGCCGGTTACTGCGAGACTATCTCCAGCAGGGACAAATTTCGTTCCAATGAATGACACATCTGGGTATGTGAGTGCATCCACGACTTCCATCGCGTGCGAATCTCGATTCGAATTTCCGCTGTCGAACGTCATAACATCTACGGTAGCGGAAACAGTGTCTATTTCTTTCTTCGCCGGATCGATCACCGCCGTATATTCCACGTCCTTGCTCGTGGCATCAATTTCGTGCAACGGATGAACCAGCTTGTAGCTCGCTGAAGACTGGTCCTTCACAGCAACCACCGTCATCGTTTGGGAAAAAGCTTGCCCATAAAGCACAAGGCACATCACAATCGAACTTATCCTAATCATCTCTGTCCTCAAAATGTTACAACAATCATTGATGCCGCCAAAGCCCCAAGCGTAACATATCCTGATACCTGATGAAATGTCGCAGTTTGATTTGGGTAACGCTTTCCAATCAAACTTCCAAGAATCGGAGTCACTACCATCCCGACGAAATGGACCCACGCAAGGGTTTTGTGAATCGTCGTAGTGCTTGTTTCGCTTCTTCGGATCAATGGCGGCGGCGATAAAATCGCGAGGCCTCCGGTCAAGGAATATGATACAATCGTAACGGCGATAAACAAATTATGGTCATTCCGTATTGCCCGGGAACCGCCGTTGAGAGTCCGCTGCCCATAGTACACTGCCGCTCCCATCGATGCGAGAGTAATGAATCCACCGATCTGGTGCGCGGTAAGCATGGTTCGGCGTGCTTGCAGTTCGCCTTTGCGCGATTCGGGTGTCAGCGGTCCGGCAATCCCGATACTGCGCATGAACCCGTTCTCTCCCCAGAGACCCTTTTCCATCCAACTGATATCTTCGGGCAACAA
>DATGFY010000178.1:0-2886 GCA_035308785.1 Bacteroidota bacterium
GGGTTACCTCGATTAAAGTAGGTAAGGATACTGTACACGATGCCTCCGCGTACACGATCATCACGAATAATTTTATCACCGATCATTTCGATGAGTACTTTGGATTCAAAGCCGCGAAAGGATATTTAAACGATACGGGAATCGTTGATCGCGACGCAGTAATCGATTACATTGGAAGAATCAAGACCATTTCGGCGGGGGTCGAAGGCAGGATTCGGGTTGTTTCGCACTAAGAAGTTTTACTCCTTCAACATAAGACCAATGCTTACCGGAATGGCGCCGGTTCGCCGTATCGCGGCCTACGGAATTCTTCCGCTCCTCTTTCTCCTGTTCTTTGCGGGAGATTCCCGCGATACTCATCCCCGAAAACTCCTCGACGATAACGAAACGAAGTACACGAGCGTCGGGAATATTGGCCTGACGATATCAAACTTCGGTACGATTGGCGATCGCAATGCCTACTGGCCTGCACAGCCCTCGTGCGAATACCCCCGCGGTTCAGGAATCGAACACATTTATCAGGGGGCGCTATGGGTGGGGGCAGTGTTAAAACCGCATAATCCCAATGACCCTCGCGGACCCGGCCCGTTCGTATCGACCGGATCGAGCGATCAGGCATCCGGTGCATCTGTCAGCGGCGTCGATTACGAATTTACCAATGCCCCGGGCGCAGGCATCAACGAGATTTCGATTCTTGCCGATGACCGGCCTTCGACTTCGCAATTCAGCGCTCTTGCGGTCAGCGATCAGGATTTTGTTTGCGACTACACCGATACGAACACGCACGTCCCCGAAACCGGCGATTCCATCCTCAACCATAATCCGCTCGGAATCAATATCCATCAGGAGAGCTACGCGTGGAACCTGCCGTTCGCCGATTTCTTTGTTATCCTGCAATATACCATCAAGAACGTCAGCGCCGATACGCTCGATTCTCTCTATGTCGGCCAGTGGAATAATGCCGTAGTTCATAATACGCAGTACGTAAAACCCGGCACTCCCGGCTACTTTAATAACACCGCGCAAGGATACGATTCGACATACCGGATGGCGTACTCGTTCGATTTCAACGGCGCCCCCGGCGGGCCTACCGCAGACAGCTACGTTGGCGTGAAACTGTTGGGCGCGTACCCATTCCCAAGCGGAATAGATTCCATCGGGATGCTGCACCTGAATACCTATTATAATGCCTGGCAGTACCGCTCCGCATCAGGCGATGAAGCGTATCTCTCTCCGAAAGACGATTTTAATAACGATCCGTTCGCAAGCAAATATTCCCGGTTGACGCAATCGATGCCGCAGAATAAAATCTCTGCATTGCGGACTGCGCCGCAAGACGTTTCATATTTAATTTCCACCGGTCCGTTCTCGCGGCTCAATCCGGGCGACTCTCTCGTCGTGGCATTCGCCGTCATCTGCGCAAAGAAATTTGGACACGATCCCGCCAACTTCGATACGCCCGCTCAACGGCAGACTTTGTACGCGAACTCCCTGTGGGCCCAGCAATGCTACCAGGGCGAGGATGTGAACGGGAACAATATTCTCGATCCCGGCGAAGATTTCGCCCGCCGCGATTCAGTTTCGCCAACGGAGTACGGTCTTCGGTACGAACCCGATGGCAAAATCACCCGTTACCTGTTGCCGGCGCCTCCACGGCCCCCGAAGGTGCGCGTTGAAGTGGGAAACCAATCCACCGTGATCTATTGGGATAAGTCAAGCTCGGAACTCTCAATCGATCCGATTTCTGCAAAGAGAAATTTCGAAGGATACCGTATTTACCGGTCCAAAGCAGGTCAGGATATTTCCGATAATGCCAATTTATTGCTCGATCTCGAGCTCGTCGGAGATTTCGATAAACCGGACAACATCGGCTACAATACCGGTTTCTCGCAGATAACGCTTTCGACCCCCAAGAAATTTACGGGAGATACGGTATCCTACTGGTACCGATTTCCACCTGTGGGCGATGTCGTTCCGCAACTCAACGGGTGGCAATACATTTATGCGATATCCGCCTACAGCACAGGCGATTCCGCCAACAATGTGCCAAGTCTGGAAAGTGCGCGCTCGTATTTCCGCGTTGTCCCCGGGGCTACGCCGAAATCGTTGGATAGCGCCGCCGTCTCGGTCTATCCGAATCCGTATTACGCAAACGCCGCTTGGGATGGACCTTCCGAATATCTCCGGAAGATCTATTTCACAAATCTCCCGGCCCGTTGTCAGATTGTAATTTACACGCTCGCCGGCGATGTCGTCCAAGTTCTCGATCATGATGCCGCAACATACCACGGCGAAAATATCCAATGGTTCTCTAACTACGGCGACACACAGACGCCAACGCAATTGGCAGGGGGCGAGCATGCCTGGGATCTCATCACCCGCCATAATCAGGCAATTGCAACCGGATTATACCTTTTCACTGTACGCGATGTTGTGACAGGCAAGACCCAGCGCGGAAAATTCTTGATCGTGAAATGAACTCCGCGTTCAAAACTTTCTTCTTGATATCAATCCTCGCGATTGTGGCGCTCAACAGTTGCACCAATCCTGTACAGCAGGGTCCGGTTGCCAACCTTCCGCCAAAATCGTTCTTATGGTTATATCCTGATTCTATTATCAGTGAAGGACCCAGCAAACAACATGTCCATTGGTGGGGAGACGATCCCGATGGGGTCGTTCAGGGGTACCTGTACGCTGCCGGTAAGCTGCCGATGAGCGTCTTAAGCGGCGTTTTTCCGGATACGCTGGAGTGGCGGTGGAGATTAGGGAATGATACCAACGCGGCATTCCAGTTGCGCACCAAGCGCGATACGTTTATGGTCATTGTGCGTGCAGTCGATAACACGTTTCTTTCCGGTTCACGACTGCCTGATCAGGCGTTGATTG
>DATGFY010000179.1:0-4264 GCA_035308785.1 Bacteroidota bacterium
AACATGAACTTTTGAGATTCAAAGGGCAATCCAAATATCTTCGTGCGGAATGTTTTGCCGCCTACGCCAAATATCGGGAGAGCATGGATCTCTTTGAAGCCGCCGAAATGGAGTTCCGTGAACGTCAGAATTTTGCAGGGGGGAACGATTCATCCGAATCGAAATTGCACCGGATTCAGTTGAAGCGGGCCGAATTATACCTTGAATTGGACCAGCCTCAAAAGGCGCTCGCGGCTGCCCAGGCGGTACTCTTTAACGAAGGAAACCCTCCAGGCGATGAGATCAAGGGAGAGGCGTGTTACATACTTGCCAGAGTATCGGCCAGATCTCCCGGGCCTTTCCCAAAATCTGCGCTCGCTTATCTGGAAGAGGGAGTTGCGCAGGTGCCGGTTGATTCGATTTCGGAAATCGGATGGAAACTTCATTTCGAGTTAGCGAACGAGTACCGAAAACTGAAGGATTTCGAAAAAGCGTCATCGCATTATAAACAAGCAAAGGTCGGAATAAACTATTTTGTCTGGCGATTCACGTCGGAAAGCCTCCGTTCGGTGTATTTGGCGGCCCTAAACAGGTCGGCGGTCTTAAAGGAAATCGCAAGGTACCTTTAAGGTATTCTGGAGATGGAAAGGAAAATACGTATATGAAAAATTCGTCTAAGTTTAAAGTCCTGCTTTGCGGGAAAAAGGAATTGCTCCTTGGCAGCGTTCGCAAGGCGATCGTTGAAAGCGACGTCCATGTGCAGTATGTCTCATCTGCAGATTTCCTGATCGGCCGCGCTATCTTTAACATCCCTCAGGTCGTCTATATCACATTAGACGACCACAAGGAATCAATCGAGGTGCTTAAAGATTTCCTTGCGCGATTTCCGGAAGTGCCGGTGTATGGCATTAGCGCATCGATTACCCATGAACAAATTGTTGACAGTATCAAAGCCGGGGCAAAGGACTATTACATATTGCCGGCAGATCAACGCAAGTGGCGTGAAGTATTCCGGGATCTATTGGATAAATGGAGAAATAATCGACATCAAAAAGAGTACGTGGATGTCCAGCGTCAGACGTTTGATTTCAGTCAGATCATCGGTAAGTCGTCGCATTTGCTGGATACGATTAAGCGTGCCAAGAAGGCGATCGAGAATCCCTTGATCGATGTACTCATCACGGGCGAAACCGGAACCGGGAAAGAATTAATGGCGCGCGCGGTGCATTTTAATGGAATCAGTAATAGCCAACCGTTCGTTGATATCGCCTGCTCTGCATTGCCGGAGACATTGCTTGAAGCTGAGTTGTTCGGTTACGAGAAAGGCGCATTTACAGACGCTCGTGATAAAAAAATCGGTTTGTTCGAACTGGCAGGGGAGGGAACGATATTTCTGGACGAGATTGGAGATATCAGCCGGTCGGTGCAATCGAAACTGTTGAAAGTGCTTGAGAGCCATACCATGCGGCGATTGGGAGGATTACGAGACATACCTGTTAAGGCGCGAATAATCGCGGCAACGAGCGCTGATCTTGAAGCAAAAATGCGCGCCGGAGAGTTCCGAAGAGATCTTTACCATCGGTTAAATATATTGCCTCTTCAAGTTCCGCCCTTGCGAGACCGCAAGGAAGACATTCCAGTTTTGGTCAATGCCTTCATAAAACAGTTTAATGAAATGTATGGGAAGAATATCCGCGGAATGCTTCCGGCGACAATGAGCGCACTCCTGGAATATCGATGGGAAGGTAATGTCCGTGAACTACGCCACTGCATCGAGAGGGGAGTTTTATTGGAAGAGGAGGAATGGTTGGATCACACACACCTCGATCTTCCCAATCTGGCACATGCTATCGTGCCGACGAATGGCGATCACGGTAAATCTTTGCGTCAGACGATTATTCTCACAATTCCGTTTAACGAAACTTCGTTACAGAGCCTGCAGCAAAATCTTGCGCGTCAAATTCTTTCGTTTGTTGGGGGAAACAAGCGAAAAGCATCGCAAGTATTAAAAATATCCCGTCCGAGATTGGATAGAATTCTCGCCGAAGAGGAAAATGAGTAACAAAATGTTACTCATTTTCCGATTGTAATTTTTTCTCCCACCGATTATTTCCATCTCGATTTGATCTAAAAGTTCATTCTCGTTCTGCCTTCAGTAATTCTGGGGCAGAATCCCCATCGATTTGTCGGGTATTGTTATGTTACCTTCAGTGATGTAGCGCACAGTCAAAACGTTACACATAGTGGAATGAGGCCATTAACGCCCGCCCAAAATATAGGTGATTGTGGTCATAACGGTATGGCACGGTTTGTGCATCTTAGGATGGCACAATCCACACACACTCTCATTCTCACTAGAAGGAACATACAAATGAAACGCAGTCTATCTTTTGTTTTCGCGATTGCAATGCTGGTCGTTGCAATGGCACTTAATTCTTGCGATAACACCCCGCCGAGTGCACCTCAAACCACGGGTACTCATTCAAATCTGCAAAATGCGAAGGGCAAATCAAATCTTGGCGATGGGTTGGCTTCCGCATTGCTTCCCGATACCATCACCGGCTTCATCAGCGCTGCTAATGGCGGCGTTATTTATCTTCCTTCTGCCGTCACCGGAATGTACAATGGAAAGCCGACGAAGGCTTCCGCATCGATCTATTTTCCTCCCGGGGCAGTCTATCAGGATGTGTACGTTACGATGAGACTTTCGCAGCCGACGAACACCGATTTCTATGCCACGTTTTCTCCGAGTCCGTTGTCTTTCGCTACTCCGGCCTACCTTACCATTACCGCAACGAATGCCGACGCCAATGATTTCGGTTCAAATTTCTATTGCGTAGATAACGGACAGAGTGAACCGTATAATTCGATGAACATCAATGTCGAAGCAAACACGGTAACGGTTTCCGGCGGTGCGGTACCGCATTTCTCCATCTACGCATTCGGGAGATAAGGTTTAGTTTAACGCGACGACTGTTTCGACGAACATGAATAACAACGGAATGCTTTCGAAAGAGATCCTCGCAGTACTGAAAGAGTACTGTGGACCGCGGGTGGTTGCCCGGCTGGTCGCGGGTCAAAAGAAGAGCAGAGCGATCGAGCAACGGATTCTCGGCAAGAATAAGTTGACCGCCGAGCCAAATCCACCTGCGGATCTCTCGATGACTGAGGGAACGTCCTTCGCTCATCTCCTGACGATCTGCAAAGAACAGCTTGACGATTACGAATATCAGGAAGTTCTTCTGCTCCTCGGGAATATCTTCAAGACCCATGGGAGACTCGAGAAAGCGGAACAAACATTGAATCTTGTCGTCGAACCGGCAAAGCAAGTGGATTCAGATGAGTATGTTGCTGAGGCGCTTTTGAAACGGGGTGAGTTGTATTCGATCCAGGGAAAATGGGGTCGGGCCGCAACTGATCTTGATCGGAGCCGCGAGATTTATCGCAAGGCAAACGATAAGAGCGCATTAGCGAGAATTGAGAATATATCCGCCGCGAATCTTGCCGAACAAGGCAAGATTCGCGAAGCGGAGAATTCCTTTCTCAAGGCCCTCCATCATTTCGAGGATTCAGATCAGGAATGGATGTCGGGTACTGTGCTCATGAATTTAGGAGTCATTCAAAATATTTTTGGCAATTGGGATGAAGCGCTGAATTATTACCGAAGAGTTCTCCCATATTTTCAGCGGCTGGGCGACATGAACCGTTTGGCGGAACTGCGACACAATATGGGCATGTCGTATCTTATGAAAGGGAATTACCTTGAAGCGCAGGTTGAATTCGACCGCAGCCTGGGGTATTCCCAAAAATTGGATTCAAGTGTACTTGTGGGTTCATCTATGAGCGGAAAAGCTTTAGCGAACTACCACCGAAAAGATTTCTCCCTCGCGCTCGCCTTCGCAAATCAGGCATTGTCTGAATTCGCAAAAACGAACGACGATCTCCGAACGGCAGAGGCACTTAAGATCAAGGGGATGATATTCCGTGAGAAGAGCCAATATGCCATCGCCGAGCCGTTATTTCAGACGGCACTGCGCTTGAATGAGGAACACGAGAATATACTCGGATATGCGGAAACCTCATTCGAAATTGGCGTCCTGGAGCAGAAACGCAGGCGTGCCAAAGCAGCGCTCTTTGCCTTCAACCAGGCACTGGAAAACTTCAAGCGAATCGGGGCAGGTGCTGACGTCAATCGTACGATTGCAGCGATGAGAAAAATTAAGGAAAAAACCACACCTCGCGTTTCCAGGAGGAACTAAGTCGATAAAGAAATTGATCTCGAACT
>DATGFY010000180.1:0-6547 GCA_035308785.1 Bacteroidota bacterium
TGAGGTTGTACGGACCGACTTTCACCTCATCAACGAATTTCTCCAGCTCTAGAATCGTCGCTTGCCCAATCTGAACAGCGGGTATCTGGTACTCCTCTAAGAACTTGCGCAACTGCAGCTTGATCTGTTTCTTCAATAGAAACTTCGCGCCGAACGGCTCATCGCCGAATGCTTCGGTGAACTGCTTATCGATGATGCGCTCCAGATCGTCGAATTTGAGTGCGGATTCCTTGAGCAGGGTGTTTCGTTTCGTCTGAAAATATGCTTTCAAGATCGAATGCACCAGCGTACCGATATCGGATTTTTCGATATCACCCGCGATCTCGTCGCGTTCAGCAAGACGGAGGACATGCGCGTAATAAAACTTGAGCTGGCAGTCAAGGTACCGATCGAGCACAGTGGCGTTGTAGGCGTACTCTTTGAGATGAGAAATGACTGCGGCGGTTTTCGCTATGGGTTCGGGCAGGGCATTCGTCAACGAAACGTTGTAACCGACGGTGCGGATGTAGGAATCGGTCTTTTCGGCCCGGTCGATTTGCTGGCGCTGCCACAATAATTGTTCGAGGTATCGGCTCCTGTCTTTTTGCGGATGGTGAATATAAAAGGAATGCACGTCCGTTGCTCCCGATGTAAGGAGCGAGAAATAGTACGCCATCGATTCTTCATGGTCGGCGTTGGTGGGCAGCCCCAGCGCCTCGCGGATTTTTTGCGGAAGAAGCATATCGGTTTGCGGCGCACCCGGGATGCGGTCGTCATTCATATCGAGGAGATAGACGGTATCGAACGAAAGATTGCGCGTTTCGAGGAAGCCGAGCACTTGCAAGCCGTTAAGCGGCGTGCCTTCGAACGGCACATGCACTGAGGCGAGGCACCGGCGAAGGAAAAGGAAATATTGCTGCCGCTGGGCGAACTGTTTCGGCGCAAGAAGCGAGTGCGAAATCTCGTTCAGCGCGTTCATCAGTGTTTCGACGTAGCGGCGGAAGTAGGGGTGGGCGCGCGCCGTGCTCCGATCATGGACATAGGTTAGCGCGTCGATTGCCTTTTGGGCGAGATCGGCGACATTTTCGAACCGGAGAAATTGCCCAATTGTGCGTTCGTGAATTTCGCGCAGATGCGCTTTGAGGCCTTCAATGGTAATTTCGGGATCAATTTCTTTCAGACGCTCCAGCGCATCGGCGAGGATTTTCATCTCTTCCAATTGACTGAGAGAGAAAAACGTCAACGACGTTTCGCCTGCAAAATGCTCCTCGATCGTATGAAAAAGTATTCTTGTCGCATCCGAGCGGTTGCCCAGTTTGATATTTTTTACATACGGGTGGAGGACGAACCGGAAATACGACGGCGCGTAGAACTGATCGGTGTGCATTGTGGCGACGACATTGAGCAAGCAGTTCAGGAACGCTGCGACGGGCGTGCGGGAAACGGGGTAGCCGAGCGAAATGTTGTATTCATCTTCTCCGAACCCGCTCAGCGATTGCTCGATCAGGGGGAAAAGCGTTTCAGCGGCGGGCAGAACGATCACCGATTTTTCATCGAACGGTTTTCCCGATACCTTGCGCTCTTCGATGAGCGTGTTCAAGGCCAACACCTCGCCGTGCGCATCCGGCGCGCGGTAGAAATGGAAGCGGGGCGCGGTTTGAACACCATTCACTCGTTCGGGTTTGATTCCAAGATCGCGCAGGTGTCGGTCGATGCCCGGACCGTCTGAGAAAATCGCCGTCGCGTGAGGAAGCTTGAACAGTGCCTTGAATATGCGCCGTTCGACTTCGGTCAGCGATGAAAAGCCCGCGAGGAGTACGTTCGAATAGCGGGAGAGATCAAGCTTGGTCAAACCATCGGCAACGCGGCGGTGCATGACCGAAGGCGTGCAATACCCTTGTTCTTGCAGAACGGCATAGAACCGATCGTAAAAATAATACAACGGCTGCAATCCGCGGAATTCGATTGCTCCGGTCTTCTCCTTTACCGCGGCGAGGGGCAGTTCCTCCATCGCAATTTCCTCGAGCTCATGAAAAAGTTTCACGCCGAGCGGGAGAAAATCGTCGAGGGCGAGATAATATGCGGCGCCGAGACGCGCAGGGGATTGCAGATGAATATCGTGCAGGAGCGAAGCGGCGTCGAGCGGCGCAAGGACGCGAATGGTTTGGCCGGGATCGAGCTCTGTCTGGAAGACGGTTTCGACGAACACATCGAGCGAATAAATTTCTGGCGGAAGAAAACTTGTGCCGATCTTTTCCGCAAGGGCTTTGCGCAAGAAATGGCCGGGGCGTTTGCCGGGGAATAGGACGAGGTTGTGCGAGCAATCGGCGCCCGCACGATCGATGCGGTCAGCCACCGCGGCGATGATATCGATCCCGGGTGAAAGGAGCAGGGCGTTGCTCATGCAACCCTCACGGTTTTCTTGAGATCGATATAGGCGAGAATGCCGGAAACTGTCCGCGGCGCATAGATTTCGGCAGTGATGGACATGTATTTGCGGATCTGCCCGCGGTATGCATCCGATTCCTTGCCCGTTTTAAAATCGAGGATCGTAACCTTGTCGGGATCGATGATGATCCTGTCGAACCGGTAAAGGCGACCTGCGGCATCTGAAACTTCGTACTCGGTATGAACCGTTCGCCCCGGTTGTTCAGTGAAAAATTCCCGCACGCCGCTCTCGGCAAAGAATGCTTGAAGGAGCGACTCGATCGTTTCAGGCGAATCCGGAATCCGAAACTCTGCAATCGCGCGGACAATAATACTCTTCACGTCGGACACATCCAAATAGTCGATTTCCGAAAGAATCTTGTGCAGGCAGTCGCCGCGCTGGGTTTCGCGGAAGGCGAGCGCACCTGAGGGTTCGGACACGGTTGATCGAACGTCGAACCGGTGGAGCGGCGCTATCGCGGGTTCAGCGGTACGCGGTTTCATTTCGGCCCGTGGTTTGGAGGGAACCGGTTCGTATCCGCGTTCCGGCAGCAGGTTAATAGGGGGATGTTGTTTGAATGTATCGACGCCGATTACGTATAATTCTTTTTCCGCCCGCGTGAACGCGACGTAGAGGAGATTGAGTTCGTTCACTGAATCGCGCAAGCGCTGCTCGTCGTAGATCTGCTTCAGCCGGGGTGACCATTCCGCGAAATCTTCGTTGAGGCGCAAAAGGTTGACCGAATCGCGGCTGTCATCGAGATAATATCCGCGATGATTAAAGTCGGAGTTGGTCCTTGAATTGTAAAGCAGTGTAATCACCACTGGGAATTGGAGGCCCTTCGCCTTGTGCGTCGTCATCAACCGGACGGCGTCGAGGTGAGCGGGAGTTTCGATCTGCCAGCCCTCGTCGTTGTCATCATCGGCGAGCCGGAGGAAATCTTTCAAACTGTTATTGCCCGCCGCCTCGAATTTCGTAATGACCTCGAGCAGTTTGACGCATGATGCCTCTTCACCCGGGAGCGCCTCGAATACGCGGAATCTCGAATAAATTGCCGTCAGCAAATCGTATAACGGGAGGTAGCCGACCATATTAAAGAGGGGTTCGAAGCGGCTTTCCCAGAGCGACGGAAATTCCAACCGGAACGCAGCATACAGGGGGCCGTCGTTGCGTCCGCGCATCGATGTTCCTCTTGTTGCGAGGAAATTCAGCACCGACTCTTTCGTGACGTTGTTCGACGAATTCTCGAGCCCGACGCAAAACAGATCGCTGAGGATAAATGTTGCGAAAGAAAGGTCGTCGATGGGCGAATCGAGGAAGCGGAGCAGCGCAATGAGCTCGCCGATGACTTTGCGGCGGCGGATATCGAGCGTGCTTTGGGAGATGCATGGGATGCGGGCTTCGTTCAGCCACCCGCTCACGCGGACAACGGCAGTGTTTTTCCGCGCAAGGACGGCGATATCTCCCGCGGAATAGCCGCGGCCGATCAGTTCTCGGACGATTTCGAGAAGTTTCGTTTTCTCGGCGGGTTCATCACCGCGGTCAGACGAAACGTCGAGGCGGTGAACTTCGACGATGCCTTTATGTTCAAAACCGTCGCGGACTGTCTGCCGGAAATCCGAAAGTCCGGTGCGGGCGGCAGCTTCGGCGAAGTCGGTATTTGGGACGATTGCCTGGAATACCTCTTTCGTAAAGTCAAGAATCTTTTGATAACTGCGGTAGTTCGTCGCGAGCTCGAGCGGGACGTGATGCGCCATCGGAAAGATATTTTGCTTTCGCATCTCCGCCATGATGCGCCAATCGGCTCCCGTGAAACCGTAGATGGCCTGCTTCGTATCGCCCACGACAAGCAGCGAGCCGCCCTGGGCAAGCGCATTTTCGATCAGGACGCGCATATTCATCCATTGGATCGGCGTGGTATCCTGGAATTCATCGATGAGAAAATGAAACACGCGTTCGCCGAGCCGGAGGTAGATTTCCGGTATCACAGAATTATCGAGATACTCGAACAGCTTTTTCCCGATATCGCCGATAAAGACCTGCGAGTTTTGCCGCTTGACCGTTTCGAGTGCGCTCGCAATTAGGGAAAATCCTTCGAGGTAGGGAGCATAATGCGTTGAGGCGAGGATCTCCGCGTACTCGCCGACCAGAGCGTTTAGCACGTCGCAATTTTTCTGCAGCGAGGCCATTGCCGAATCGAACTGGCGCGGATTATTTTTCGGGACCTTGCCGGTGGCGACGGGTTTCGAAAGCGCGGCCTTCTTGACCAACGCCTCAACGTTGCCCTTCAGCGCCTGCACAGCATATTTTTGGTAATTCGTTGTGCGGGGAAAACCTAATGCGTCGATCTCGCGTTCGAGCGCGCGGATGCCATCGATGACCGATTGGCGGATGCGCGGGAGATCGGCGGCCCGATCGGATGTCGCAAACGATTTTGTTTGAGAGGAGAGGGTAGCGTATAGGTCTTTCGACTCACCCGAAAGCTTTGCGTACGGATTCCAGGGGAAGGAGTCTTTGCCTTCCCCGGCCTGAGAAAGAACTGCCGCAAGCCGTTCCAACTGCCCTGCGCCCGGCGAACCGGGCGTTAATTCTTTGAGGAAAAGATCGAATGCGTAGTCGACAAGCGGGGCGCTTTGCAATTGGATTTCAAAATCGGGAGTATAGCCGAACTCGATCGAAGTAGATTTGAAAATTCCCGCGGTGAAACTGTCGATTGTTTGAACGTGAAAATCGGAATAATGCTCGAAGATCTCATCAAGAATCTTGCCCGCCTTTTCCTGCAGTTTCTGTGGATCGAGCGAAACGATTTCGCGCACCTCGGCGATGCGGGCGGGGTTGCCGAGGGCGATCGATTTGAGATAATCGATAATGCGTGCGCGCATTTCGCTTGCGGCGTTGTGCGTGTAGGTGATCGCAAGGATGTTGCGGAGCGCATTGTGCGGTATCTTTGCCGAAAGCAACAACTGGAGGACGCGCATCGTCAGCGTGTGGGTTTTGCCCGAGCCCGCAGAGGCCGTGATGACAGTGAAATCAGGCGCGACGAGGCGGTCGTCTTTGGTGAGTACGGTTGGCACTAAAAGCGAAAAGCGAAAGAGAGTGAGAAGTTAGAAAGTGTGTAAGAGTACGATTAACAATAGAGCGCTGTGAAGGATCCCAAGAAAATATTAGCAATGTCATTCTGAGCGCAGCGAAGAATCTCCGCAGCCAGTAGAACCCTCAAAGGTGGGAGATTCTTCGCTGCGCTCAGAATGACATGGATCTGGGGTTGTCAGTAGACCGAATGGTTGCGTCGTTGCCTCTTGACCACCCCTTCCCGCTGTTCTTCGAACCGCGGGATTTCCCCTCCTCCACCCTCCAAACAGACGGCGGGCAAGCAAGGAGGGGAGCTCAAAGAGCCGCAAGCCGCTGAAATCATTTCCTTGTAATCTTCGCGTCGGCCCAATCGGCATGGTCGTAATCGATGGACTTGGATGCTGCGAGGGCGCGGAGGAGGAGATGGTTTGCGCCGGCGATGTTCAATGAAATGCTTTTTGCCGCGTCGCCTTTGTTGATGACGCCGCTTGTCCACAGCGTTTTCCCATCGGCCATGACGATGAATTCGACGCTGCCGCCTTTGAAATTATTGCCGTCATCGATGCCGACGGTGGCTGAGAAGGAATCGTACATGCCGTGGAGGTCGTATTCGATATCGGAATTGGCGTGGGTGCCGACGCCGTAGGCATATTTTTTGCCGTTGATGGAAATGGGATTTTCGCTGACCGAGCGGTTCGATCCGATCATGCCCCAACCGATTGTGGCGCGGGCGGGCTCGAGTTCCGAAAGATAGAGATCGTTCGGGAGCATCGATTTCAGCGTGAACTTCACGTTGCCGGATTTTTTGCTTTCGATGCCGTCCATCCATACAGTTTTGACACTTACGGTGTGCGAGGCAAGGGGATCTAAATGCCGCAACGGGAATTTCGAAACGGAGGTATATCCGAGCAGGGTGCTATCGAGATAAACGCGGAAGCCGCCAGCGAGATAGTATTGATCGTCCCAATGGATATTTGCGCCATCGATGCCGACGCGCTCGATGGAAAGATCGCCCGGCGAGGCGGAGGGGAAATGATAATAGTATGCGGTATCGAACGACACCTTCCA
>DATGFY010000181.1:0-3040 GCA_035308785.1 Bacteroidota bacterium
CTGCCGATCCTGCCCCCTTGCAGTTCATCGCGCCCTATTCCGGCGCTACGCTTGGCGAGTATTTCCGCGATAACGGCCGCCACGCACTTGCAGTCTATGATGATCTTTCGAAACACGCCTCCGCCTACCGCGAAGTGTCGCTGCTTCTCCGCCGTCCACCGGGACGCGAGGCATATCCGGGCGACGTGTTCTATCTCCATTCGCGCCTTCTGGAACGCGCGTCCAAACTCAGCAAAGAACTTGGCGGCGGCAGCTTAACCGCGCTTCCCGTCATCGAAACGCAGGCCGGCGACGTCTCCGCCTACATCCCGACCAACGTTATTTCGATCACTGACGGCCAGATCTATCTCGAACCCGGCCTCTTTAACTCGGGCGTTCGCCCGGCCATCAACGTCGGTATTTCCGTTTCCCGCGTCGGCGGCAACGCGCAGATTAAGGCGATGAAGAAGGTCGCCGGACGCTTGCGCCTCGATCTCGCCCAGTACCGCGAGTTGGAAGCGTTCGCCAAGTTCGGCTCCGATCTCGATAAAGCCACGCAGGCACAGTTGACGCGCGGTTCGCGGCTCGTTGAACTCCTCAAACAAGGACAGTACGCTCCGATGCCGGTCGAAAAACAGGTCGTCAGCATGTTCGCCGGCACCAACGGCTACCTCGATGAGGTTCCGCTCGCCCAGGTGGCGCGGTTCGAACGCGAACTCCTCGAAGCGATGGATTTGAAGTACAGCGATGTCCTCAACGAAATCGTGGAGAAGAAAGACCTGAGCGATCAACTCACGCAGAAGCTCCACGACGTCCTCAAAGCATTCGTCGGTACGTTTAGAGCGTCATAATCAATGGCAACCCTACGCGATATACGCCGGCGAATCACCGGCATCAAGAGCACGCAGAAGATCACCAAGGCGATGAAGATGGTCGCCGCGGCAAAACTCCGCCGCGCGCAAGACGCCATCATCTCCACCCGCCCGTACGCGCGGAAACTTCGCGAACTCTTGCAGCAATTGTCCGCCGTAGTCGATGTAACGGCGCATCCGCTGTTTACCGTGCGGCCACCGGAAAAAGTTGCCGTCATCGTCGTCACGTCCGATAGGGGATTGTGCGGGGCGTTCAACAGCAACGTCCTTCGGGCTGCCGTCCACCATTGCCAGAATGAATACGCTGCGCAAGCGGCGGCGGGAAATCTCTCGCTCATCTGCGTCGGCAAGAAGGGCTATGATTTCTTCCGCAAGCGCGAGTATAAATTGGGGCAAAGCTATCCCGGCATTTTCAGCACGCTGCAATTTTCCGATGCGCGCACAATCCGCGATCTCGTCGTTCAGGGATTTTTGAAAGGCGACTACGACCGCGTCGAGGTGATCTACAACGAGTTCAAATCGATCATTTCGCAGCGCGTCGCCATCGAACAAGTTCTGCCGATTGCTCCTGCCGAAGCGGTAGATGCCGCGCCGCCGAAAGCAATCGATTACATCTACGAACCCTCGGTCGAATCGCTCGTTCACGCGCTCGTTCCGAAGCATCTCGATTTTCATATCTGGCGCGTATTGCTCGAATCCAACGCCGCCGAACAAGGCGCGCGCATGACCGCGATGGACAATGCTACCACCAACGCAAGAGATTTGTTGAAGAGCCTGCAGCTTTCCTACAACAAAGCCCGGCAGGGCGCGATCACCAAAGAACTTCTCGAGATCGTCTCCGGCGCAGAGGCGCTGAAGAAGGCAAGCTAGGTCGTTCGCCGTATAATTTCGGCTAGTCATTGCGAGGCGTCCCGTCAACGAAGTTGACGGGACAACGCGGCAATCCCGCAGTCAGTCTGCAAGACTCCAGCCATCCTGTTCTTGGGGGGGAGTTCTTCGTTTTGAGAGGGAGTTCAACTCCCGACCCTACTCCTACTCTTCAAGAAAAGGGGTCCCACTCCCGCCCGAACCGCCCTCGATTGAGTAAAATTTCCCCAGCATCAACCCGTATCCACGGACGCATCTCATCCATTCCCTTTAGAACACTACATTCGACGGTGGATTCTCTAACCGAAAGATTATCATGGATTTAACTATGTTCCCCTACGTACTAGCATCGATGCTTCCCGTACTTTCCGCCCCCTTTTTCCGTAATTCCCGCACCTGTTTTCCGTAAAAATACACTCCGAAAATTCCGTAAGATTACACCTTGCTACATTGCGCTCAACCCTCTATCTTTGAAACAATACGTAGCACTCCATTCAAGGGGGGGAAGATAAAGACGCGCTCTAAATACGGGAACGCCCTGTGCAGAAATGCATGGGGCTTTTCTTTTTTTTCTCTTTAGCGATCCCATTGTCCTGACCCATGAAACCGAAAATCCATCCCCCGTTCCGCGGAAAGAAGCCCGCCCGCCGCGATGCCAGAACGCTGGCATTCAAGAACTATCTTGCCGCAGATAAGCTTCCTCCGCTTCCTCGTGCCACCAACTATTCCCGCAAAGTTAAACACTGGCAGGTGATGGAGAGCAACGCCATCGGCGATTGCACCGTTGCGGCCGCGGGCAACCTGATTATCCAGTGGACAACGAACGCGGGAAAGCAATTCGTCCCTCCGGATAATGCGATCATCAAGGTCTATTCGAAACTTTCCGGCTACATTCCCGGAAAGAAATCCACCGATAGGGGAGTGTTGGAACTCAAGCTGCTGAACTACTGGCGTACGTGCGGCATCGCCGGCCATCGCATCCAATCGTATGTAAAAATTAACCCGAAGAATCACGATCATATCAAATATTCCATCTTTCTCTTCGGCGGATGCTACGTCGGGCTCTGCATCCCGAACGGCATCTATAACCGCACACTCAAATGGTCGCTCCCTCGCGGCGGTGCGCGCGGCAAAGCAGCCCCGAATCCCAAAACCGGCCACGCCGTTCCCGTAGTCGATTACAACGCCCGCGGTCTCCTTGCCGTCAGTTGGGGCGCAATTGTGCACATGACGTGGGATTTTTTCGATGCCTACTGCGATGAAGCCTACGCCGTCCTCAGTCCCGATTGGCTGAGGAAGACCCGAAAGTCACCGAACGGTTT
>DATGFY010000182.1:0-7753 GCA_035308785.1 Bacteroidota bacterium
CGGGCAGCAGTTATGCCCCGCTTTCCGATACGATGAAGAATGTATGGCCGCTGCAAATCGGTCATCATGTCTATGTCAATATCTTCGAAGAAATCCAGGTCGCAAGTGGAGCGCATCTGGTGATCCAGCCCGGCGTAATCGTGAAGATGCAATATCAGGCATTTGATATTTACGGAACGGTCAATGCGCAGGGTACTATTGCAAACCCGATCATCTTTACGTCGTGGCACGATAATGCTATCAGCGGCAAGACCACGCCTGTATCGGATACGACCCATGTGAGTCCGGCAGATTGGTATTTTTTCGCGTTGCGGAATGGCAGCGGTCCTTCGGTTGTCCGGTATTGCCAATTCTATTACGGTGGCCGCGACGGCCAGCAGGCGGTCTTTCTCGATCAAAACCTTTCCACGGTGGTGTTTTCCAATAACCTTATTCGGAAATCCTCGTCGGGCGGCATCGTTATCAATAATACGGCGTTCGTCATCGATAGCACGCAAGTTGATAGTTGCGGCTCATGGGGTATCAGGCTGTATAACAACGCCGGAAACAATGTATCGGTGTTGTATTGCAATATTTTGTATAACGGCCAATATGGGATGTGGGCGCAAAGCCCGTCGAGCTTCTCCGTAGTGACCGGATGCAATATTTCGCATAACGCGTCCACCGGACTCTACACGGAAAATAACCAGGTGCCGCTCTCTGTGCAGGGAAATATCGCAAGCTGGAATGGCGGACATGGGATATACGTCATCGCGAATAATGACGCGGTCGATACGCTCATCAATATCAACGGAAACGTTGTGCGGAATAATGCGGTAGTGGGCATAGTCTCTTCCCGCGCGATTGTGTCCGATGACTCCGTGACGGGCAACCGCTACGGCTTCGGTGTGACGGGTGAAATTTCCTTGACCGGCAAGAGTACGGAAAATGGAAACGTCTATATCAGCAATGTCAGTTCCGGCAACACGTTCGAAGGCATCCTGATGGCAGAAGCAACATTATATGGCGTGCTTGGCGGCTCATACCCTGCGGGATATACGTCGAAGGTGATTGCGATCCGGGGAGACGTTACCGTACCTTCAGGACAAACGCTGAGCATCGTTCCGGGCACGATTGTGAAATTCCCCGTTGAATGGGGAAGCGGTACGTTCGATTGCCAGGGTGTTTTGAAATCGGAAGGCACTGCGAGCAAGAAGATTGTCTTCACGTCGTGGTACGACGACACGTATGGCGGCGATTCGAATGCAGATTCCAACCATACAGTACCCGGGCCTGGGAACTGGGACCGCATCTATCTCGACAACGGCGGTTCAAGCAATTCGCATATCTTGAACACGATCGTCCGCTACGCCGGAAGAACCGGCAACGGAAATTTAGGGGTGTATAATAACAACGCACCGGTTGATACAAGCTTCTTCTCGTTCGGCCAGTATTACGGCGTGTACTTCAACAATTCCACCTCAACCATCACTGCGTGCGATATCCATGATAATAACTACGACGGCATCCTTGTGCAAGGGAGTCTCGTTCCGACCATCCAATACAACAATATCTACAACAACGGCAGATATGGTCTGAACAATAACACCGGCACAACAACCAGTGCGGCCAATAATTATTGGGGCGCGCAAAGCGGACCGTTAGTGAACCAGGGAAGCGACCAAAACCTTACCGGTACAGGTAACCAGGTCTATTTGAATCCCGGTGCGGTAACGTACCGGCCGTTCTTTACGACCCGCTCGGGCATTCTCGTCGGCGATGTGAGCCAAAACGGAACGATCACGGCATTTGATGCGGCTGAAGTTTTGCAGGCAGTCGTGGGGGATATCACCCTGAGCGGTTCGCAGCAACTGGCCGCGGATGTGACGGGCGATGGAACGGTGAGCGCTCTCGATGCATCGTACATTCTCCAGTTTGTCGTCGGTTTGATTACCGGCTTCCCGGGCAGCGGGAAGACTGTTGGCGTCGGCGCTTCGGCGTTCGATGTCCGGATCGACCGCGGGACGGATGTCAACTCGTATATTGCGACGCTGCATGTGAAGGATGCGACGAATGTGCTCGCGAACGAACTCCGGTTCAGTTTCGATCCGACATTGGTGACGCCGACATCGGTAACGACGACGGACCTTACCAAAGGGATGACGCTGCAATACAGCTTCAAGAAAACCGGCGAAGCGAGAATTGCGCTTGCCGGAACAAAACCGATCGACCATGCGGCCGGAGATGTTGTTCGGCTTGTCTTTACGATGAAGAACACGCCGGCGGCGCGATATCAATCGCCGCTGAAGATTACGAAGTTCATGGCGAACGAAGTGAACCTGACTTCGCAAATCCAGATTACGGATAACGCGAAGCTGGTGCCGCAATCGTTTGCGCTGATGCAGAACTATCCGAATCCGTTCAATCCCTCGACGCAGATTGAATACCAGTTGCCCGTCGGCGGAACCGTTCGGCTTACCATATACGATTCAAAAGGCCAGGAAGTGCGTACGCTGGTGAATGAGAACCAGGACGCCGGCTATTACAAGGCGATATGGGATGGATTAAATGCTGCCGGTAATTCTGTTTCGAGCGGCGTGTATTACTACCGCATCGATGCAATGGGCGCGCACCAATCGTATAACCTCGTCAAGAAGATGTTGCTCGTGAAGTAATTCATGAAAACGTACCGAACACTTTTCGGTTTGCTCGCGGCTGTCCTCATGTGGACAGCCGTGCTGCACGGGCAAACTATCACATTCTCGATCCCGAGCGGCGGGTCTGCGAAGGCAGGGGATACGGCGTTGATTCCGATCAATGTCGATTCCGTGCTGACGAAAGACAGCGTCTATTCCGGTCAGATGACCCTGACATACGATGGAGGGGTAATCAATATCATCGGAATACAGGCAACCGGCACGGTATCGGCAGGGCTCCCGTCCGTTGTATTCAATTCAACGACAAGGAAGCTGGCATTTGCCGATACGGCAAGGATCGCAGGACGCGGCGTATTTATCAATTTGAAGGCGGTTGTTCAGCAGAATCCGACATCTCAGAACACAACAGTCGGATTCTCATCGGTGATGTTGAACGAAGGCAATCCGGTGCCCGCAACGGTGAACGGCAGTTTCCATGTTAGGGAAATGACGCTGAATATCCATTCGCCGGCGACGCTGGTAGTCGGAGATTCGCTTCAGTTCAGCGTTTCGGGCGATGAACAGGCGCCGCTGACTTGGACCTCTTCGAACACAGCAGTGGCGACGGTCAGCAGTTCCGGACAACTAAAAGCAAAATCGCCGGGACAAGTGAAGATCTATGTTCACGATAACCAGGGACTGAAAGATTCGACCGTGCTGTTCCCGATCTTCCCGGCATCGTTGAAATCGTTGACGCTCTCGTTGCGCGATACGAGCTATACCCAGCAGTTGCAGTTCAATCTGCCGGTGTACGTTACAAACGTGACGGGCCTGGGAATTATTTCATCGCAATTCACGCTGACGTTCGATCCGGCCATCCTTCAAGCGATCTCGGTGCAGACCGCCGGAACGATGACATCGGGTTGGAGCGCGCCTTCCTCGCATATTACGAGCGGACGTATCGATGTCGGTCTCGCGGGATCGACGGCGTTGACGGGCCAGGGGGTTCTTGTCTATGTGCGGATGCGGGTAATTCCAACAGCGGGATATCAAGAGACGACCAATATCTCGAACGTCTTATTCAACGAAAACATTAACGCAAACGTCGGCGGCGCGCACTTCACTCCTCTGGCGGCTCCTGTCCTGGTGATCGCTCCAAACACGGCGATCCTGACGCGCGGCGATTCGCTGCAATTCCACGTGACGAGCGGCGGACATGCGCCCTATATGTGGAGCTCGGCGAACCCTTCGGTTGCAAGCATGAATGCCGCAACGGGATTCCTCACAGCGTTGACACGCGGAACGACGACGGTAACCGTTGTCGATTCGTTCGGATTCACCGCGACGACGGGGAACATCACGGTCAACGACGTCGATGCGAAAATCGCCGATACGACGATTCAACTTCACGATTCCGTCGATGTGCCGATCACGATCGAAGACGTTACGGGATTGGGAATTCTGTCATATCAGATGCGGATTGTTCACGATACGTCGTTCAATATGGCGACGAACGTGATCACGACGGGCACGCTGAGTTCGGGATTCACGGTGACATTCAAAGACACGCTCGATACTCTCCGGATTGCAAGCGCGGGATCGAACGCGCTGGCCGGCGGCGGAACGCTGCTCAAGGTGCGGTTCAAGACCGCAAAATCGCCAATCGTCGATTCTGTGAGCGCATTGAGATTCGTTCAGTTCTTGTTGAATGAACCGGGACCGAGTACGCCGACAGTTACCCAATCGAACGGCAGTTTGACTGTTTTGGTGCCGGGCGCATTCAGTGCGTCGCCAACTTCGTTGGCGTTCGGTTCTCTCACTGTCGGAACGAGCAAGACGGATACGGTGACGATAACAAATTCCGGTCTCGGTCCGCTCAATATTTCTCTCATTCTCTCGAACGACGCCGAGTACACCGTAACGCCGCCAACGGGATCGATCGCTCCCTCGAGTCATGCGCAATTCCTTGTGAAGTACGCGCCGACGAATGCGGGAACGCATAACGGGAAAGTGCTTTTCACCTCGAACGCGCCGAGTTCTCCTGATAGCGTTACGTTCACCGGCAGCGGCACGGTGCCGTATTCCATCCGAAAGTACGCCGATGGCGACGGGAACAACGCGACGAAAAGCGATCAGACGGCGAAGAAATGGCATCTGACCCTCTATAAAGATTCCGTTTCTGCGGGTACGATTGTTGCACAGGCAGATACGAGTCTGTTAAGCGGCACGCTGACGCTCGCCGGAAAATATATCATTGTCGAGGCGGACAGCGGTTCCGGGTGGACGCGCATCAACGGCAACTTCACCCGGTACGATACGATGACGACGGGAAGCATTGCGTTTGCCGATACGTTTGTCAATTATTTCAACGGTGTTCCGGCATTCACCGGCGCGCCGACGCTGCTCGATTTCGGGCCCGTGATGCTGACCACGAGCAAGACTGATACCGTGACGATTACCAACACCGGATCCGGCGTGCTGCATATTGCTCATTCGCAGACAAGCGACGGGGAGTACACCGTTTTGCCCGATACGGCGACAGTGGCGGTTTCCGCCAGCGTAAAGCTGCTGGTGCGGTTTGCTCCGACAACGTTGGGATTGAAACCTGCAACGTGGATTATTACCCACAACGCGGTCAATTCGCCCGATACCATTCATCTGATGGGATCGGGAACGCAATCGTTCACGCTGCGCAAACTCTCCGACGCCGACAGCAACACCGCGACGACGGGCGACCAGACGCCGAAGAAATGGCACCTGACGCTCTATAAGGACTCGGTCTCCGCAACGACGGTCGTTTCCGCGGCAGATACGAGCGTGCTTAGCGGCGTGCTTTCATCGGCAGGGAAGTATATCGCCGTCGAAGCGGATAGCGGATTGCTGTGGACGCGCATCAACGGCAACCGGTTGAAAAACGATACGATCTCGATCACCACGAACGCGCTTGCAGATACGTTCATCAATCATTTCTCCGGTGTGCCGAAACTTTCCGGGCTGCCGGAATTGTTGAGCTTCGGTGGGGTGATTGCGACGACAACGAAGACGGACACAGTCACAATCACGAACACGGGCACTGCGCCGCTGCATATCAGCAACGTCGTGACGACCGATCCGCAATACACGGTAACGCCGGATACGGCGACGGTTGGCGTTGCGGGAAGCGTGAAGCTGTTCGTACGGTTCGCTCCGCTCTCGCTGGGCGTGAAGAACGCGACCCTAATCATAACAGCCAATGCGGCGGGTTCACCGGATAGCCTCCACATGACGGGCGCGGGCGTTGTGCCGTACTCGATCGTGAAGTTATCGGATGCCGATGGCAGCCTCAGAACGCGCGGCGATGAGGTCCTGAAGAGATGGCATCTCACGCTGTATAAGGATTCCGTTTCGGTATCGACAGTTGTTGCTGCAGCCGATACGAGTATGCTGGCAGGAACGCTGCTGGTCTCGGGCAAATACATCGCGGTTGAAGCCGATAGCGGTTCCCCATGGAGGCGCATCAACGGCAACCGTACGCGGTTCGATACAATCACCGTGACGACGGCAGCGGTGGCGGATACGTTCATCAATACGACCTCGCTGACGGGCGTGGTAACACGGCAGGGATTGCCTTCTGCGTACACGTTGTCGCAGAACTATCCGAACCCGTTCAACCCGACAACGACGATCGCGTACGATCTCCCGCAGGCGGGCGAGGTGCGGCTGATTGTCTATAACGTTCTCGGGCAAGAGCTGCTGACACTCGTCAATGAGCGGCAGACGGCCGGCGCAAAATCGGTGACGTTCCGCGGCGACAATTTGCCGAGCGGTATCTATTTCTACCGGCTGATGTCGGGAACGTATGAGAGCGTGAAGAGGATGATGCTGATAAAATAATTTTCGAATTTCGATTCTCGATTTTCGAATAGAACGATTTGCAAAACCCTCAGTCCCGAGAAATCGGGATTGGGGGTTTTGTGTTTTTAGGGGAGGTGGGATTTTGGTATATTGCGATAATTGTAATCTTTTGTAGCCGCGGGCTTTATGCCCGCGTCTCAGTCCAAGCGGAAACTCTCTCATTGCTACAATGATCATCGAAAAAAAACACCGGTTGTCCGAAGCAGCGTATGCCGGGAGGATTCTTTGTTCGTTCGTCATCTGTGTTGACCAACGAAAACACTTTTTCATTTCTGAAAAAACGTTTACACCGGTAGAAGAGTTCTTGCTC
Source organism: Bacteroidota bacterium (assembly GCA_035308785.1). Classification (GTDB taxonomy): domain Bacteria; phylum Bacteroidota; class Ignavibacteria; order UBA10030; family SZUA-254; genus DATGFY01. Next base: position 6,820 of record DATGFY010000182.1, read on the forward strand.
TCCGAGTTGGAATTCTACTCCTGTGGCGCAGAAGTCTATCTGTTCATGCCCGATCACGGCCATTTGATTTTGCGAGGACTTACGGATTCTGCAAATGTACTCACTTGCCTGAAATCGTTTAAACAGAAAACGGGGTTTTGGTTTCATGAGGAACATGCTTCTTTTCGATGGCAAAAAAATCTGTACGATCATGTTCTCAGAGCAGATGAAGAAATTGTGAATCAGATCAAATATGTTCTTAATAATCCGGTCCGTAAAGGCATTGTAGCTAATTGGAAAGATTATGCGTTTAAGGGTTCGACGGTGCATGATCTTTCCAAGTGGCCGGAGGAGTTACTCTGAAAGAATCGAAGAGAAGAGAACGCGGGCATAAAGCCCGCGCCTACAAAAGAATATGGTTGAATTAGAACTTCCCATTATTGGGGTCATCCCCACTCTTCTCGCGGCGCTCGAGAAGCACAAGAACGCTGTCCTCTCCGCAGAACCCGGCGCGGGAAAGACGACGCGCGTGCCGGTGGCGCTTCTCGAAGCGAAATGGCTGCAGGGCAAGAAGATCATCATGCTGGAGCCGCGGCGGCTGGCCGCGCAAAGGGCAGCGACATATATGGCGCAGGAGATGGGAGAGCGGGTCGGCGAGACGATTGGGTATCGCATACGGGGAGAGAGCAAAATATCCAAACGCACACGTATCGAGGTAGTGACGGAGGGCGTGCTGACGCGGCTGCTGCAAAGCGATCCCGGTTTGGCGGACGTGGGCATAGTGATTTTCGATGAGTTCCATGAGCGGAGCATCCATGCAGATTTAGGATTGGCGCTCACGCTGGACGCGCAGGAGCATCTCAGAGAAGACTTGCGGATACTCGTCATGTCCGCGACGCTGGATAATCTTGCGGTTGCGGCGCTGCTGGGCGATGCGGAGACGATATCGAGCGAA
>DATGFY010000183.1:0-5167 GCA_035308785.1 Bacteroidota bacterium
GGAGATAGACTCCCACGGCAAACGTCAGCGAATGCATCCCCATGAGTTCGATGAACAGCGCGATACACACGCCGATCATGATCAACCCCCACGGCAACTTCTGCTCGAGCAGACCACTAATCAACACAGCCATCAGGTTTGCTTGAGGTGCAGCAAGCTCGCGCCCTCCGATGCCATCGACTCTGCGTTTCACTGCCATGTGCGTTTGGGGATCGACAAGATAATTGCCCGGTTCTACGCCCTCGACGCCGCTCACTTTCGTCAACAGATATGTTTGCTTGTCCAAGGCGGTGATCGGTTCGGCGTATTGAAGCGATATGGCGGGAGGGGCGAACGGTTTATCGAGTTTGGTTTCGCGCGTCATGCTGGTATTGAGCAGAATCATCGTGAACCCCACGACGCTTGCAGAAGTTACGACGCCGACAAGCAAACCGAACTGTTGCGCTCGGGGCGTAGCGCCGACGAGGTAGCCCGTTTTCAAATCCTGCGCCGTCGTTCCCGCATTGCTGATTGCTATGCACACGACCGCGCCGATCACGAGCGCGAGATAGGTGTACGACTGGCCTGTCCATCCTACCAAAATGAATATCAAACAGGTTCCCATAAGCACGGCGATCGTCATCCCTGACAGAGGACTTGACGAAGACCCGACAATTCCTGTAATGCGGGCCGAAACTACTGAAAATAGAAAACCGAAAATCACGATGAGAACCGCTCCAAGGAAATGCATGCGGAACGTGGGCACCAGCCAAATAAATACCGTCAACGCTAACGAACCCAGAGCAACCACGCTGATCGGTGTATCGCGCTCGGTGCGTTCGATGAGACTTTTCTCGCCGCCGCCGAAATGCTCTCCCGCAAGCTGCTTGATCGATGCGTGAAGAGAATCCCAAATTGCGGGCAATGCGCGGAACAACCCGATGATGCCTCCGGTTGCTACCGCACCCGCGCCGATATACTTAATATAGTAGCGCCAAATTTCGTACGGCGACATCTCGCGGATCAGCTTCGTAGCGGGATAGATTATCTCGCTCGCGCTTTTTCCCGCGAACGCAATAATCGGCCCGATGATAAAGGAAGACAGTAATCCGCCCGCCACCATGATGACCGACGTTTGCCAGCCGATAATATATCCCACGCCCATCAGTTCGGGCGAGACATCGATGCCGATCGAAGCGCCGGGGTAGAAGCCCAAATCGCGTCCGGGCACAGGCTGCCAGAAACCGAACAGGTTCGGCAGGCCTTTGAACAACGCGCCGATGCCGATCCCTTTGAAAATCTTCGCCGCGCTGGTGCCTCCGGTTTCGCCCGCCTTTAAGATTTCCGCGCAGGCGGTGCCTTCGGGGAATCGCAAATTGCCGTGTTCTTTGACGATCAAGTATCGGCGCAGCGGGATCATCATCAGCACCCCAAGCACGCCGCCCGTGAGTGCGATGAGGAGCGTCAGCGAAACGTTCAACGAGTAGCCGAGGAAGATCAGTGCGGGCACCGTAAATACCACCGCCGCCGCAATCGATTCGCCGGCAGAGCCAACCGTTTGCACGATGTTGTTTTCGAGAATGGTGGATTTACCCAGCTTCTTCAAGATGGTAATCGACATGACCGCGATAGGAATCGATGCGGAGGTCGTTAGCCCCACGCGCAATCCCAGATAGACCGATGCCGCACCGAATACGATCCCGAGCAATGCGCCGAGCGCAATTGCGCGGAACGTCGATTCAGCGGGGGACTGGGATGCGGGAACGTAGGGCTGGAAATGTTTTATCGGGTCGGAAACTTCGACGCGTTTGTCGGTTGGTGATGATGAATTCGCGCTCATGAAAATCGATGTATCAGTAGTGGGAAAACCGTGCGGAATAACTTACGAAAATAGAGAAATTTTCGGGAATAAACAACGCAGAGTCTGAACCTTGATTTCCTTGATTTACTTGATTCCACTGATACAAGACTGTGGATTTTAAGGGTGTCATTTCCGCGAATGCAGGAATCCAGCGTCGTTTGGTTTTAAAGAGTACAAACTCGAATTTCATTGTGTCCTCCGAAAGGACGTAAAATCCACAATATAATTTCCCCTCCTCTCGGAGGAGGGGTGTCCCGCGAATCTTGATTCCGCGGGACGGGGTGGTCTTTCCTTTTATATTGAGATTTACCCCCAAACTTCGTATATTTTCCGAAGAAACTTCACCATCTCACCTTGAAATCGCACCGGAAAACGTTATGATCCACGTTGCTCAACGCATGAACCGTCTCGGCACCGAGACCGCCTTTGAAGTCCTTGCCCGCGCCCGCGCCTTAGAAGCGCAGGGAAAAGAAATCGTCCACCTGGAAATCGGCGAGCCCGATTTCGATACGCCGGCCAACATCCGAAACGCTGCCAAGAAAGCGCTGGATGACGGCTTCACGCATTACGGTCCCGCCGGCGGCCTGCCGCAGGCCCGCGCAGCCATCGCGCACCACGTATCGCGCACCCGCGCGATCGAAGTGTTGCCCGAGCATGTCGTTGTTACCCCAGGCGCAAAGCCGATCATGTTTTTTGTCATTCTCGCCTGCGTCGATGAAGGCGATGAGGTGATCTATCCCAATCCGGGTTTTCCCATTTATGAATCGGCTATCGATTTTGTCGGCGGCAAGGCCGTGCCGCTTCCGTTGAAGGAAGAAAAGGAATTCGGATTCGACATCGCCGATCTCGAAAAACTTATCACCAAGAAAACGCGGATGTTGATCTTGAACTCTCCGCACAACCCGACCGGAGGCGTACTCCACGAAGAGGACATCCGTCGCATCGCCGATCTGGCGAAAGCGCACAATTTAATCGTGCTCTCCGATGAAATTTACGGCCGCGTGCTGTACGATGGCTTCGAAGCATTCAGCATTGCCTCACTGCCCGGGATGCAGGAGCGCACCATAATTCTCGACGGGTTCTCGAAGATTTATGCAATGACCGGATGGCGGCTCGGCTACGGCGTCATGCCCGAACAGCTTGCGAAGCTTGTCACCCAATTGCAGATTAACAGTACGTCATGTACGTCGAGCTTCTCGCAGATTGCCGCGGTCGAAGCGCTCAACGGACCGCAAATCGAAGCCGAGAAAATGGTGGCCGAGTTCAAGCGCCGTCGCGATACCATCGTCGATGGCCTCAACGCCATCGAAGGTATCTCATGCCTGCGCCCGCGCGGGGCGTTCTATGTGTTCCCGAATATCAAAAAGACCGGCAAAACCTCGCGCGAGATGGCCGACCTGCTCCTCACCAAAGCGGGTGTCGCCTGCCTTGCCGGAACTGCCTTCGGCAAATACGGCGAAGGATACCTCCGCTTCTCCTACGCCAACTCCATTCCGAATATCGTGAAAGCGCTGGAGAGGATTGAAAGTATGCTGAAGGGGAAAGCGGTGTACAGCGTTTAGGTGCTAGGTGTTAGGAGGTAGGGGGAGAAGATTGAACCGCAGATTCCGCCAAGAATCCGCCATAGGCGGAGGCGGAGATGATTTAAATGATGTCGCTGATGCGCGCATATCGATTCATTGTAATAAGTTTGTAGATATTCACGAAGAGAAATCTTGGGGGACGAAACATTTCCTCCTGTGGTTCTTGCTCAGCATGAAAGGCGATTTTCAATTGTATCTCACCTAGGCAATCTATAATGGTTATTTTGATAGTAATCTTTGGCGCCTTAAATATTCTGATAGGTGCATTCGAGGTTTTTGATAATGGTCATAGCTCGGGATTGCGACGGGGAAGAATAGTATTGCTTTTTCTTTCAGGATGCCTTGCAATTGTCTTAGCGATCTCCCAAGAACACGAATCTGGCGATGTAGAGCATTCGCAAGTCCGATTGGAGCAGAAAAATGATAGCTTACTGAGAATCTCGAATGATCAGGAAAAATTACTCGAAGATGCGAATAAGCAGATACTGTTCCGTGGACAGGAAAATATTCAGATGCAACATTCTATAGACTCATTAAGAGTGGAACTAGCTCCATTCGTTCAGATGGCGAAATCGAAGTTTCCCGACTTAGATGTCCAAGAAGCTCTCAAAAAACTCCAAGTGGACGTTAATGAGGCGAAAGCTATGGCGGAACCGAATTCGTTAACCAAGTGCAATATTGAAGGGAAGAAGCTAGAATCGGGATACGGATTTCAAGTCGATTTCTCATCAGTCAAGGATGAGCCGATCGGCTCCTTTGACTTCAAAGTAGCTCTGCGGACGAACTCGAGCCAGAGAATAATGTCAGTTTCACCTGGCAATAGCGCGATGATGAATATTCGTACAGGAACGCCATCAGTCGATGGTCATTTCTGTGAGGTTTCATTTGATTTACCCGGCAGTGGAACACCGATCATTCAAGTTCAGTTATCTGGGATCACCGATATTCAGATTACAGGGAAGAAAATCAATGGAGCCTTTCTTATCTCCCCGGAGAAGTTGAATCGCGCTCTTAGCGGAGTCGTCGAAATTCCCATCCTAACCGAAAAACCATAGTTTTCAATATCTGCCTCAATAAGTACCGAACCCTTTCGAAATCTATCAAATTATAGGTTGCCAATTGAGGGGGACGCGCTTGTATCTGCGTAATCATTTCTATCATCGCCCCTGCCCGCCGTCTTTTTGGCGGGATCAGCGGTTCAGCTTGACTTTATCCAAATAAAGTATTATACTTTAGTGAACTAAAGTATGCGGAAACCCAATCCCAAAGATATCGAAGAACTGTATTCGGCGATCCTGACGCTGGAAAGCATGGCCGAGGCGCGCCATTTCTTCCGCGACCTGCTGACAGAGACCGAAATCGGGGAATTTACCGAACGCTGGAAGGCCGCGCGGATGCTTGCCGCGGGAATCCCATATACCGAAATTACTAAGGAAACGGGGTTAAGCTCGACTACGGTGGCCCGCGTGGCACGGTGGGTGAAAAAAGGCACCGGCGGATACCGCCTCGCGTTGAAACGCATCGCTAAACAGCCTATCTCCTCTAACGGCAAATGATTTTTTGTAACCTGATTACTTTATTATACTAAAGCATGCTGGCTCGTAACGGTCGTATTAAGCTTGCTGTCCAAAAGGACGGCAGGATCACGGAAGATTCCCTCACGCTTCTGAAAGCAGCGGGCTTCGATTTCGAAGCGCGCTCGCGGGCGCTGTTTTCGCCGTGCACCAACTTTCCGCTCGATCTG
>DATGFY010000184.1:0-8341 GCA_035308785.1 Bacteroidota bacterium
CGAATGCAACCAAGACAACGAGTTCCGTAACGACGGTCATCACCAGCACCGTGAACTTCACGACATCATCGAAGACGGACAGCGATCTCGTTGCCGGCCACACGGGCACAGCAGGCGATTCGCTCAAATACAAGATTACGGTCATTAACACCGGCAATCAGGCCGCAGTGAATATGGTCGTCGTGGACACGCTGCCGGTGCATATCCACGTTAAGGGTGCGGAAATTTCCAACAGCGGTACGCTGACAGGCAGCGTTATCACGTGGCCGACGGTAGCGTTGTTCCAGCCAAATACAACGCAGATCTATACCTTTACTGTCTATCTCGATTCGAGCGTTGCGGATGGAGCAACGATTACGAATAATGCGCACATAACGTCAGTCGGCGTAAGTCAGACCGTTTCAGTTTCGTTCAACGTTAGTAACAAACCGCAGATGACGATGTCAAAATCGGTCAATGTTGCTGAGGCGCGTCCTGGAGACACGGTCACCTACACGATCAATTATTCGAATATCGGAACTTCAACAGCTACGTTGGTGACGGTTACCGACGTAACTCCGGGTCAAGAAACGTACGTCGCCCAATCCATTATTGTCAACGGTGTCGCTCAAACGGATCAGGCAGACGCGGATGAGGCGACGGTCAGCGGCACGCTTCTCACGTTCAACCTCGGCAATGTGCCGGCAGGTGGAACGGGAATCATAAAGTATAAAGTAGTAGTAAAGTAAAAATGAACAATTCACAACTCACGAAAGGAGTACAGATCAACATGAAAAACACGCTTGCAACGCTTGTCGCCATACTTGCGATGAGCACGGCTGCCGCGGCACAAACGCCGCAGAGTGTGGATATGAAATATCCGCACTATACGGTGAGCGCCGTCGGGCAGTTGCAGGGAAATCCGGATTCAGCGTTTGCACCTCTGCTGGAAGGGAAGTCGGCCTCGAAACGGTTCGGCATTCTCTACAAAGAGAACGCAAGCAACCTCTCCGGTGCGGTGGTTCTCGAATTAATCGATGCCGCAAACAATCAGACGATTAAGAAGATCACGCTTGATGAATATTACGGGAAAGAAAATTCCGGATGGAAATACCTCCCGAATGAATCCCAATCGAGCGCCCGCGGTTCGAGTGCGGCATTCTCTACGACGAAAGGGAAGACGACTTATACGATTTATCGGGATCTGACCCTTGTGGACGATGCGAACCTCCCCGGTGGAAAACGCCTGGATATTTCGTTTGCCGTTAAATCTTCGACACCGACCAAACTGAAGGCGCGGTTCCTCGGTACGGCAGAAGGCGTCTTTTCGACTAAGGGCTCCATCTTCACGATCACCGGTAACGAGAAATCGGTAATGGCCGCTCTCGTTGTCCGCACACCGGCCGATTCGAAAATCGTTGCCGAAGCAAAAAAGGGGAACGTTGAACCGTTCACGGTTACAAGCGGAGCAGTTTCGGTGAGTTCCGATAAGAAAGCCGTTGTGCTTTCGATGAATGTCACCGGCACCTCCACCCCGATCGCAAAATATATGAACGAACAGGTTCAAACATTGCGATCGTATCTCGAAACGCATGGGGCCCCAAAACCCAAAATGGTCCAAGAAGTTACCGCGGATGAAACCGCGAAGAATCCCGGCGATACAGTGGTGTACACCGTGACGTGCGATAACATCGGCACGGCCCCGGCAGCGGAAATCCAAATTCAGAACCGGATACCGGCGGGCGCGCGGTACATTGAAGATAGCGCCGAAGGAGAAGGAAGTGATATTACGATCGCGCGGAATCCCGCTCAGCAGCCGCAAATCGGAGCTGCAACTGCGATTACGTGGAAGTTCAAAACGCCATTCGCGCCGGGGGAAGAGCGCCTGGTGAAGTTTAAAGTGGTCTTATTGTAAGCACATTTGTTCGAAGTATAATTAAAATAAAGTAATGATAAAACAAATAACTAAATCAATCACTCACTATCACACCATAAAGGAGTACACAATGAAGTACTTTAGTCTGCTGTTGGTCGGTGTGTTGTGCGTACTCGCGATTGTGGCATCGCCCACAAAGACGTTTGCGCGCGGCACCCCCGCAGGGACGGTGATTACCAACACTGCGGTCATGAATTATAAGGACCTTGCTGGTACATCGTTCACTGCAGACACAGCGACGGTTAGTCTCACCGTGGCCCAGCTTGCGGGTGTGGACGTATCGCCTCATTCTGCGCATCAAGTGCAGGGTGACAGCGTCTATGTCTATTATCCAAAAGTGGTTACCAATACCGGTAACGGCCTCGATGCATTCAACCTCACCGATGTGTCAAGCCAGGGCTGGACAGCTCAGCTCTATTTCGACGCGAACCGGAACGGCGTTCTGGATCCGTCTGAGCTCTCGGCCGGTCCCATCACCGCTACAACCTCTCTCGCGGAAGACAGTTCGGAATGGATCATTTCAAGAGTCTTCGTGCCAGCAGGAACACCGAGCAATACGCTCGACGTGGATTCGATTAAGGCCGTTTCACAGTTTGGCCTGATCACGCCACCGGGTTCCAGCGCGTACGAAATTGACTCAACGACGGTCCAGAAGGCTATCTTCTCGATGACGAAGTTCCAGAATCATGCTTCGTTGCAGCCGGATCAAGTTGTTACCTACACCGTGTCGTACACGGATTCCGGTAACGGCGTAGCGCTCCACGATACGATCACCGACGTTGTCGATATCGATCTGACCGTGAACGGCGGAACGATCACCGGCGGCGGTTTCTACAATTCAGTCACTCGTACGATTACGTGGGTTGTACCTCGTATCGCTTCGGGGGCAAGCAATAGCTTCCAGTATGCGGCGACCGTGAACCATGGCGTTGTTGCGGGAACAATCATCCCCAACTTTGCCGTGTTGCAGTTCTATGACAGCACCGACGGCCATACCAAGCATACCCCGACGGATACGACCTCGCTGCTCGTAACGCAATATACCGCGTTATACGCAGTCATCGGACGGATCACAAATCCGACTCCGACAGGGCGTGTCGCCGATCCGAACTTCCCCAACGATACGGTCCATGCGACAACGCGGGACACGATTGATGCGGGTTTGATCGAATCGTACGAAATCTGGGTGTATAACAACGGTAACGCAGTTGATAGCGCGTCCGAAGGATTCACGACAACCTTCCCGCTTTCGTGGAAGATCTATGTTGACGTGAATGGCAATGGCGTCATCGATGCCGGCGATACGCTTGCGAATGCGAGCGACCTTGGCCCGATGGCTGCGAACGGCGGTTTGAAGAAATATATCGCTATCGATACCATTCCGCATAGTGCGCCGGATACAAGCAAGGATACGCTCAAGGTGACGTTCACCGATCTCTCCAATAGTGCGACGACAGCTACGGTCGAAGGCGATACGCGCTTGCGCGCGCCTGTTCTTACGATCCACAAGGTGTATGCTGTAGTCGGCGGAGCGATTGGGTTGCGCGGCGTTCCCGGAGATACCGTGCTATATACCATCACCTATGCGAACCATGGAACGGGTTCAGCGTCGACGATCGTCATAACCGATCCCTCGCCGTTGAATACGACCTATGTTGATGGCAGTGTCATCTGGAATAATGTTGCCCAAACGGATATCGCCGATGGCGATGCAACCACCGTTTCGGGTGGCTTTGTGACGGTCAATATTGGCACGTTGCTTACAGGTGGCAGCGGTACGATCAAGTTCAAAGTGATCATTAACTAAAGGAAAATTCTCTTCTGCATGCCCCGCCTTTGCAGGCGGGGCATCAGACAGAGAGTACTAACGTGAATACGCTTTACATACGAATCCGAATCACGGTTCTTCTGGCTCTGTTCGCAGTGCTGGGGACCGCGGTCACGATGGGTCAGACGCCTGTCGGCACCAAGATCACTAACGTGGTCTCCATGTCGTCCAAATTCTTGGATGGACGTCCCGGTGCCGTCAAGACAGACACTGCATCGCACATCGTGCCGCCGTACGGGAAGTATAGCCTCTACAAGACAGCCACCCCTTCAGTTGTCCTTGGCGGCGATACGGTCACCTTTACGTTGATCATCGGCGATTCGACGCTGAAATCGTTTGGCCGCGTCGTTGTTGTCGATACGATGCCCTCCGCCTTTACCATATTGAAGACGAGCGGGGGAACCGTGAGCGGATCCGTTATCACGTGGAATATTGGAAATCTCGCGCCTCGCGCAGTTGACACCCTTACAGTGACGGCGAAGATACAAGCCGGTCTGCTCGGTGGCACGCAAATTACCAATAGTGCGTATGCAACAGACAGTTCCAATGGAAGAATTCGGGCAAACGCTATCGTGAGCATCGCCTCCCGACCGAATCTCATTTTACAAAAATTTGCTTCAAAGGATTCATTGCTGCCCGGCGATTCGCTTATGTACATGATTCGTGTGGCGAACACCGGCAATATCAACTTCACGCAATTGCGCGTCACCGATACGCTGCCCTCGCAATTGTCGAACATTACCGTTAGCGCCAATGCCGTTCTATCGAACGGGGTGGTAACGTTTGTGCTCGACACGTTGAAAACAGGCGCCGCGGATACAATCTATGTGAAAGGGAGAGTTCCGAATACTGTACGCGGAGGCACGATCATCAGCAACACCGTGTATTCGCATGAAAACGAAACTCCCGATAAGCATGCTCAGGTGCAAACCGAGGTCATTGTGAAAATCAGCATGCCGATCACCAAGACAGTATCGAAGGATACCGCGCTTGGCGGAGATTCGCTCCGTTATGTCATCCGATACCGGAATACCGGAAACGTCGTGCTCACGAATGTGGTTATGCGCGATACGCTTCCGGCCATGTTCTCGGCAACTTCCGTTTCCTCACCCGCACAGATCTCCGGCGGCATCGTAACGCTTGCGCAGGATTCTCTCGTCCCCGCCGCAGGCGATTCCATCTACATCAGCGGCGTGATCTCGGCTTCCGCCCGTGGTGGAAATGTTCTTCGCAACACTGCGTATCTGTCTTCGAATCAAACGCCTCTCGCCGCTGCCCAGGCAACGACCGTTATTGAAACGATGACCGACTTCATTATTTCGAAAGTTGTTTCGCGGGACACCGTGAATACGGGCGATACGCTGAGCTATATGATTCGTATCCAAAATAAGAGCAATGTCGCGCTGACCAATGTTATGTTGCGCGATGTGCTCCCCATCGAGTTGATCGGTGTTACGTTATCCTCGAACTGGACGAACCAGTCGGGCACGGCGGTCTATCATAGGGATACTCTCCAAATCGGTCAGTCCGATACGATGACTATCTCCGCCCGCCTCTCACCGGGTGCTCCTGACCGCGAACGAATCGTGAATACGGTCTATGGCCAAGCAGATCAGGCGCCGTTAACCTCTGCATTCGCCGCCTTCTATTCGAATGTGTTTGTCAACGATCACTCGTGCAAAAATATCTTGACTGCCGTACCGGAACTGGTCATCGGTAACGGGCGCGCTTCTTCGGTGATTACGGCGTTTCTCGAAGATACTCTCGGCCATCCGAAACCCGATGGGACACCGGTAACATTCCACACCGATTACGGCATATTCTCGAACGGTCTTAATACGATCATTCATCCCACTGTGAACGGATACGCTATCGATTCCGTTCGCTTCCTCCTAGCGGCCCAGGGGATTGTGATTTCGACTGTCATCGTCAGTTCGAACGATTCCAATGTTTGCGCTGCTGTGGATACGATCAAAGTCCGGTTCTTCCCGGGCGCGATTTACGGCATTGTTGTCGATCGGACCACCAATCAAACGGTTGCCGGTGCGGTTGTTGATGTGTTCTCATCTTCCGATTCGCTTGTTGGAGCGGATACGACAATCGGCGACGGAAAATTCCTCGTGCCAGTTCCGAAAACCGATAATTACCGCGTCACGATTACCGTGACCGATAATTTCGGTCAGGCGGTGACGGTAACATCGCAGGTTGCGATCCAGGTCCCCGGAGTGGGTGGAAATCCGCCAAGCCCGGACAAGAATGCGGTTTCCGGAACGCTGTATTATGTCGTTTCCGATCAACCGATTCCCATCCCGAATCTTGAGGTAACTCTTACACCTCTTGAGGGACAAAAAGGCAAGAATAATCTGGGTGTAAAGATCCAGGGCACGACAGCAGTCATCGAATCGACGATGACCGACAGCCGCGGCATTTATTACTTCAATGATATTCCGGCCGGACTGTTCCAGGTAACGATTAAACATCCGACCGTCTCAGGCAATAATACTGTTGTCAACGTCGGTAATGGCGAGTATGTCATCAACACGAATATCCCCGTCGTTTTGACCCCGAACTTTGTCTTCAATAAGACCGGACCGCAGACCGCCTACATCAAGGATACGGTTCAGTACACGCTCACGATGGCGAACAATGGTACGCTCGGTGCGACGAATGCCGTTATCACCGATTCGCTCGATCCGCACATGATTTATGTGAGTTCATCCGACAGCGGCGTTTTCACTCCGGCGAACCACCTGTTGATCTGGAAGGTTGCCCATGTGGATTCCAGCTACCGTCATGCGTTTACTGTGAAAGTACGCTTCGACACCAGCTTGACGATGCAGCGGAATTATCTTGTCAACCGCGCCACGCTAAACACGGATCAAACGACACCCTTGAGCGACAGTGCAAAGACTGAAGTTCGGCTCAACCCCAAACTCCGCATATGGAAAGACGCATCGGTTTCCTCAGCCGGGCTCGGCGATACCGTGCTCTATACGATTAATGCCGGAAATACAACCGGCGGTCCGGTGGATAGCCTGTCGGTTTCCGATCAGCTTCCTGCGGAAGTCCGGTTTGGGTATTCTGTTCCCGCGCCCACGAGCTATGATTCGACGACGAATACCTTAACCTGGTGGATCGATTCACTGGCAGTCGGGCAGACCAATCATTATATCCTCCATACAACAGTGCGGAAAGATATTGGTCCGGGCGAACACGATTACACAAACGTCGCGCATATCAACTGGCGCGAAGGTTTTGGCAGTTCCGATCAGGATACAGGAAGCCATGCCGAAGTGCGAACAACCATCACGTTCTTGAGTGTATTGAAGACCGTGCAGAAGACTATTGTTGAAATCGGCGATATCGTTCCGTACAACGTCACGGTGACGAATTCAAGTCCCAACAGTCCGGCGATGAACGTAGCACTTATCGACCGTATTCCGTTCGGCTTTAAGTATCTCAAAGGATCTTCGTTCCGCGATTCGATTAAGATTGCCGATCCGACGGGAGACCGCGAGATTCGTTGGAATCTTGCCGACACGCTCAAAGGCGGACAGAGCATTAATATTTCTTACCGCCTTGTGGCAGGCGCCGGCGCAACGGAAAGCAACGGGATCAACAAGGCCCAGGCACAGGCAAAAGCGATCGATGGTACTACGGTGCTCAGCAATGTCGCTCAGGCCCAGGTGGAAGTCCGGCTTGGCGTCTTCTCTGACCATGGTTTGATTGTCGGTAAAGTGTTCTACGACGACAACCAGAATAAGTATCAGGATCAAGGTGAAGTAGGCGTCAAAGGCGTTGAGCTGATGATGGAAGACGGCTCGCGAATCATTACCGGCGACGATGGAAAATATTCATTACCCGATGTTATGCCCGGCGACCACGTTATTCGTGTCCGGGAACAATCATTACCGCGCGGATCATCGCTGGAGCTAGGTTATGGCGAGTTCGCAGGGCAAGCGTCTTCCCGCTTCGTCAAGGTTCCGGAATCCGGCATTGCCCGTGCCGATTTCTACCTGAAGCGGGGGGCGCCGCCCTCGATGAAACTTTCGCAGCATATTGCGCGCTTGAGCACGTTGCGCATCCAGCGTATTTCCGAGCCGAAGAACGTCATGTTCATCGAAGACGAGCGGAAGGCAGAGTTGAAACTCCCGGGTTCGAATTTCGAAGTCGGCAAAGCGATCTTGCGTCCGGAAGCATATCCGACGTTGAAGAATCTTGCTGAGATCATGATTCAGAACGAAGAGCAGGTTGTCAAGATCAGCGGGCATACGGATTCCGTGCGTATCCACACGAAGGAATTCCCCTCGAACCAGGAGCTTTCGGAAGCGCGCGCAAATGCCGTCCGCGATTACTTGGTGAATGTCGAGCATATCGACGCCAAGCGCATCACCACTGCGGGCTACGGTCCGACGGTACCGGTTGCTCCCAATTCGACGCTCGTAGGTCGCGCGGCCAATCGCCGCATTGAATTGCTAATCAGCGGAACGACGGCAGTGCAGCCCCGAGCCGGTACGACTGTTGTCTTTAAGATCCCGGTGAGTTACGAAGGTACCGCGCCTGTTACGCAGATTGAAGTCCATGATTGGCTCGATACG
>DATGFY010000185.1:0-1848 GCA_035308785.1 Bacteroidota bacterium
AAGCTCGAAAAAAGTCTTACCGCGTATATCTTCCGCAAGGGCAAAGCGATGGTTATCGATCAGGCCGCGTTCAATGCCCTCGTAGAGCAAGGCGAGGTGGAGCTTGTCGGAACAAATTCACCGTCGTGGCTGGGCGTTCCCCTGCGAACGACCTCTGAGCCAATCGGTGTATTGGTGGTTCAACATTATGAAAACGCGGATGCCTATTCGCAACGCGATCTGGAATTCCTCGATTATGTCGGCGGGCAAATCGCCATGGCGATCGACCGCAAACGCGCGGAAGAAAATTTAGGCAAATCGCTCTCGCTCCTCACGGCGACGCTCGAATCGACCAACGACGGAATCCTCGTCGTGAACAAAGAGGGAAGAATCGTCAGCTTCAACCGGAAGTTGATCGAAATGTGGCGCGTGTCCGAAGAAGTAATGGAAGCGCGCGACGATGCCAGGGCGATCGAATCGGTAATGAATCAGCTGAAATCTCCCGAGGCGTTCGTCGAAAAGGTCCGTGAATTATATGCCAAGCCGAATGCGTCGAGTTTCGACATACTGGAATTCAAAGACGGACGAATTTACGAACGATACTCGAAGCCGCAGGAAGTTGGCGGCGAAAGCGTCGGCCGCGTCTGGAGCTTCCGCGATGTTACCCAGCGCAATCGGGCGGAAGAACTGCAGAAAGCGGTTTATCATATCGCCGAGGCTGCCGGCAGCTCTGCCACGTTGGAAGAGTTATTCAAAGCGGTGCATGGCATCATCCGGAACATCATGTCGGCAGACAATTTCTACATCGCCCTCATCGATGATAAAGAAAAAAAATTGAACTTCCCGTACTTTGTCGATACAACCGATCCGGCTCCTCCGTCAGGGAATATCGGCAAGGGCTTAACGGCGTATGTGCTGCGCCACGGCGCCTCTCTGCTGGCGACTGTGGCAGATCAGGAAACGCTTGACAGGACGGGCGAAACCGAGATCCTCGGATCGCTCTCCGCGGTGTGGCTTGGCGTCCCGCTCATCGTCGACAAGAAAACGCTCGGCGTCATGACGGTGCAGCATTACACGGATCCCACGGCGTACACGGTCCATGAAAAACAGGCGCTCGAATATATTTCTGCGCAAGTCGCGCGCGCCATCGAACGGAAACGCGCCGATGAGCAGATCCGCCAGCTTGCGTATGCGATCGAAAATGTGCGCGATGCGATCTTCCGGCTTTCTCCGGAAGGAATCATTGTATCCTTGAACGCAGCGTTTACCGCAATCACCGGCTGGGAAACACTCGAATGGGTCGGGCGGTCGTTTACATCGATCATTCACCCCACGGATCTGCCGTTGAGTGCGGAAATGTTCGAACGTGCCATGCGCGGAGAAGAACCGCCCACGTATGAAATCCGCATCCTGAAGAAATCGGGTGAATTCGTTGTCGCAGAAATTACGACAATCCCCATCCTGCAGGATGGCAAAGCCATCGGGGTCTTGGGCGATGCACGCGACATTACCGAACGCAAGAAGCTCGAGGAACATCTTCGCCAATCGCAGAAGATGGAAAGCATCGGCATCCTTGCAGGCGGCATAGCGCACGATTTCAATAATATCCTCACGATTATTCTCGCGTACGCATCGACACTGCAGCATGGAAATCTTACGCCGGAAAAATACTCGCAGTCGATTGATGCGATAAAGAAGACGAGCTACCGCGGCGCCGAACTTGTCCAACAAATCCTCACCTTCGCACGAAAGAAAGACGTTTCGCACGAGTCGGTCAATGTGAATTTGCTTATCGATGAGTTGGTGAAACTGTTGAACGAAACATTTCCCAAGACCGTCACGATCGAGAAGAACCTTGATTCTGGCGTG
>DATGFY010000186.1:0-4174 GCA_035308785.1 Bacteroidota bacterium
TACATTCAATAAGTGTAATGGCGATAGCAAGAATTCCTAATATCCGATTCATGCTTCGTCCTCCATTTCCCATAACCCGTCTGAGAAACCGTTCGGCATTTCAGTCGGCACGCCCTCAGTTTCTGTGGATACGCCGCCTCCGTTCTGGTGTAAAATATGAGCACCTCTGGGAGACTTGTTCGAGGAGCGGATTGAAGTGATCTCTTCAAGATTTACCCTCATTCTCGTGATAGTCACACCGTTCCGCTTGCCGAATTCAGTAACTCGGCGCACGACTTCCTCGCGGAGATCGTCACCCGATAATAATATCTCGGCAACGTGGTAGCGGTTCAAGAGCCGTGGGAGCTTCCAATGGCCGCCGAGAACTTTATACCCATTTATCCATTTCCCCTGCAGCAGCGGATGTTCATCAAGAAACCCGATTGGTTTAAGCTGCAGGCGTTCGTCATCCAGGATTTGATGCAACGTGAGCACGCCCCGGCTGTTCGCACCATAGATCAAGACGTTTTTGCCTTCCTTGGTCTCGCGCTTGAAGAAATAGGTCAGAACATGATACGAAATGCGCGATGCTATCATGAGTGACACCAAAAGGTAAAAATCCGATACGAAGAAAATTGCGTGATGCAGCGACGCATCATTCACAAAAAGGATGAATACCGCCGCAGTGCATGCGACTGAAACGCCGACCGATCTGACAATACGCAACAGATCGTCCACACTCGTGGCGTTGCCCGCGCCGCGGTACGACCCGGAAAGCGTCAACGCGATAATCTGGATGACACAAACGACCGGCAGGTTAAAAAGCAGACGCGCCCTGACTTCGTGATCGAACTCTCCTCCAAGCATGAGTGCGAACGAACCTGAAAAGGCCAGGGCAATGAAGGCAAGGTCCATAAATCCATGGATAAGCGCACTCTTGAAACCGGGCCATTCATAAATCGGAAGCAAGATGCCGTTCCGCAAAATCGCCATCTCCTTATACTGCAAATGACGCACCCCTGAAATCATCGCGAGAGTTGCGGCAATAATGATCATTGTTGCGCCGATACTATTTGAGATCGTAATAATAAGCGCGCCGAGCCCGAATGCACATGCGACGAGGTAGAGGGTCAACACGGTATTCTTGTGTGAAAAACCGAGAGTCACAAGACGGTGGTGGATGTGTTTGCGGTCGGGCAAAAACATCGCGTGAACCTTGCTGAGAAGTTTTTCGGGTTTCCGGCCCGGCATCAATGAGTCAAGCAATCTTCGCAGCATGGCGATCAGCGTGTCCATGATGGGCAAGCCGAGGGCGAGCAACGGAACCAGGATGGCAACCGTTGTCGATCCTTTGGTCGAGCTTTTGATCGACAGCAGCGCAAGCGCCAGCCCGATCATCAAACTCCCGGAGTCGCCGAGGAATATCCTCGCCGGATTGAAGTTATACCGCAAGAACCCGAGAAGGGCGCCGGTAAAGATAAGCGCCAAGAGCGCTGCCGGCTCATTGCCCTTCAGCATAAGAATGGAGAATATCGTCATCGTTGCAATTGCCGCAACGCCGGTAGCAAGGCCATCAAGTCCATCGATAAGGTTGAACGAGTTCGTTACTCCGATTATCCAAATCACCGTTATCGGAAAATCCAGCCATCCCAGGGTGAACGAACCCATATTAAACGGATTTGTGATTGTGGCGATACGAAATCCTCCGAGGTAACAGAGGGATGCCGCCGCGAGTTGGACCATGAATTTGGGACCCGGAGGGAGCTGATGAATATCATCCCAAATTCCAATACTGACCACGAGGACGAATGCCGAACATAACAGCGCACCATTCATCGACAACGATTTAGACCATGAAATAGGGGAAGGACCGAATAGTGACAGCAGAACTATGGTAAAAAATACACTCCCCCATACCGCAACACCGCCAAGGCGCGGAACCGGCCGGGTGTGAATCTTCCGTTCGTTCGGCATATCCATCGCGCCGATCGCGCCGGCAATGCGCATCACGAGCGGTGTAAGCAGCAACGAGAGCGCCAACGAAATTCCGAAACTCATCAATAATAGTGGTATCATCGTCTAATTCCTGATTCTCTCTCCATCACATGGCAAATGCAAGAGAAACCTGCTGAAATAAAATCCCCTCCGAACTCGTGGCGACACCGTAATCCAGACGCATTGAATGGATTATCAAACCGGCGCCGAACCGAGGTCCATTCTCGTTCAATCCCAAGAAATATCCATACCGAAGAGCAAGAAATCGAAATGGAAGAAGTTCAATGCCGGCTTTATACAGTAATCCTGCTTCTCCGAAATCCTTTTCATTGGAAAGCGAAATCGTCAATAGCCGTTGATCTATCGGGGAAGGGTACCGCATTGCAATTCCCAGCTCAAGACGTTGTGGACGCGTAACTGCTTCTATTGACGATGAACCTGAATCTGTGAGGGACAAATCATTGCCGATTCCTGCATAGACTAAGCCGTAGGTGATTTCAGGAGAGGGGTGGTACGCTAACCCGATCGCTAGGGAGCTTACGGCAAGACTTGTCGATTCGGAATGGCCGTATTGGCTGTGAAGATGCAGCCCCAAACTCAATCCTTCATCGATCTCGTTGGCGTAGCCGATATCGACTGCATACGAAATCGCGCGAGGACCATCCGGCGAGACGGGGTCGGGATAGCCGACATGGCTCACCTCCATGCCAATTGCAAGCGAGCCTCCGGCGAAATTCCCGATCGGGAGCGCCGCGGCTTCGTTATTAACCTGTGTGATCGCGTCATAATAATGATCGACCATAACTCCCGGACTATCCATAAACGAAAGCAGCGCGGGGTTCCAGTAGAATGTAGAAACATCGGAATTATTCGCGCTATAGGCGTCGCCGAGCGCAATCGCTCTCGCCCCGGGCAGCGGCGTCCGTTCGCTTCCGGGGGTCAATAACTGGCTATAAGAAAGGGAGTGAATCATAAATACCAGGGAAACGTGCAGTATGCGTTTCATCAATTCTCTGTATCCAATTTCCAAATGGTTGCGCATTTAATAAAACACGCGAAATGTTCCAAAGAGGAGCACCGCATCGCGGAGAAAATCGGAAAATGATCGGACAACGTTTTCTCTTTTCGGGACAAAGACGACATCTCCCGGATGCACTCTCGGCAATCCTTCGAAGTTGCCTGTCTCGATCGAGGCCGCAAGATTCACTTCCGACGTTTGTTTCAAAATTCCTCTCCTGATAATTCTGATGTGCGATAGATCCGATTCGGGGGTGCTTCCGCCCGCTGTCGAAAGGATCTCCAGAAGGGTGACATCACCGGTGACAGGAAAATTATCCTGCCTTGTCACTGCCCCAAGCACGCTGATTTTAAGGGTCGAGGGATTGGTGATGCTCACCGTAATTTCCGGATCCCCCTGGATGAATTCCTTCAATCTTACCTTTGTCGCAGCAATAAGCTGATCTTTTGTGAGTCCGGCGGCCTGGATATCTCCCGCAAGAGGGAGCGTTATCGTGCCCGCTTCTTTTACGGTGGCGGTTGTTTGAAATTCAGGGTAGCCCCAAACGGAAATTTCGATCTGATCGCCCTCCCGTATAACGGTTGAAACATTTGCGGAATCCTTTTTCAAACTTCCCATAATCGAGCGGGACCGCGATTCAACGATGTCGTTCGAGGACGAACATCCGTACCACCCGATGAAGATGCCGAGGCCGCACAGGATTAACCAACTTCCCTGAACAATCTTACTCATAACGCCCTTTCAGTTCGTGCCTTCCACTCATTAAATTACTTTTCTCTTCAATGTTCATTACCCGTGTTCTTGAGATCATCTAAATGTGAATGCCCTTAGCGTCGTTGCAAGTTATATCATTTGGGATAGAGACAAATCGCGTGCCACGGAAAGTACCGGCGCCGAAGATACACACCAAACCAACTGATTCCGAATAATTTCTTCTGAAAAGGAAATGACCTGTGAAGGAAATCGTGTACGGACGACCGTATCCATCTTACACGGTTCCACGCCGCCCTGAGAACTTCTTACACACATTTCCATTCACAGAGAAGAACCGGCAGGCTGAATTTACCTCGAATATCGTTTTATCAATTGATTACGATTATTGGCACACGAATTGAACGAATAAATATGTCGTTTCTTAACAAGCGTAAACCCAAATGCATGCACGATCAGCCCAACTGACAG
>DATGFY010000187.1:0-3387 GCA_035308785.1 Bacteroidota bacterium
CCCCACCGTATTGCTCATGAACCATCATTCCCATGAACCCCAGTTCACCCAACTTTTTCATGGCATCATGAGGGAACGCCTCCTTCTCATCGCGTTCGAGAGCGGTTGGCGCAAGTTCGGTTTCGGCAAACTGGCGGGCCGTTTCCTGTATCATGAGGTGGGTTTCAGTGAGATCGAAGATCATAGGAATTACGATTGGTAAGAGTAAAAGCCTTTGCCGGATTTCCGACCAAGATGACCTGCTGCGACCATCTTCTTCAGAAGCGGGCAAGCACGGTATTTTGAATCACCGAGACCTTCGTGGAGGACATTCATAATGGAGAGGCAAACGTCAAGACCGATAAAATCTGCGAGGGCAAGCGGCCCCATCGGATGGTTCATGCCGAGTTTCATTACAGTATCGATCGCTTCGGGAGTCGCCACACCTTCCATGACACAATAGACAGCTTCATTAATCATTGGCAGGAGAACCCGGTTAGAGATAAATCCCGGATAATCGTTTACTTCGACCGCGGTTTTCTCGATTTTCGCGGTAAGCTGCTTCACCGCGTCGCAGGTTGCGTCCGACGTGGAGAGGCCGCGGATCACCTCCACAAGTTTCATTACCGGAACAGGGTTCATAAAGTGCATCCCGATGACATTCATTGGCCGTTTCGTCACGGCCGCAATTTCAGTGATCGAGATCGAAGAGGTATTAGTGGCAAGTATTGCCGTTGGCGGCGCAGCAAGATCGATAGTTTTGAAAATCTCCGCCTTCAAAGTCCGGTTCTCCGGTGCTGCTTCGATTACCAGGTCGGCATTCTTCACTGCGGAAGAGAGATCTAAATTCGACTTGATACGGCTGAGGGTTTCCTGTTTGGCTTGTTCGGTTAGCGAACCCTTCTTTACCTGCCGGTCGAGATTTCCGGATATCGTTTTGAGTCCCCGATCCAAAAACTCTTGCTTCACGTCAGTAAGGGTTACAGCAAAGCCGTATTGCGCAAACGTGTGAGCAATGCCGTTCCCCATTGTCCCTGCACCGACGACAACGATATTCCTGATTTCCATCTTAATTTATTCGCTCGACAACAATTGCGCTTGCTTCTCCCCCGCCGATGCAAATGGCGGCCATTCCCCGTTGAACATTCCGCTGCTGCATTGCATGAAGGAGGGTAACAAGGATTCGCGCCCCGCTGGCTCCGATAGGATGGCCAAGGGCAACCGCTCCGCCATTGACGTTAACCTTGTTTGGATCCAAACCGAGCATTCGGTTGACGATCAACGCGACTACGGCGAATGCTTCGTTGATCTCAAACAGGTCGATATCGTTTTGGTTCAATCCGCACTTCTTCAAGACCGCCGGAATAACACCTGCAGGAGCAGTGGTAAACCACTCGGGTTTCTGAGCGACTGAGCCGGAACCCAAAATTCTTGCGATCGGTTTTACCCCAAGCGTTTTTGCTTTTTCTGCGGACATGATCACCAGCGCGGCGGCGCCATCATTTATTTTTGAAGAGTTTGCAGCTGTTACCGTACCGTCTTTGATAAAAGCCGGTTTCAAGTTCGGGATCTTATCGAATTTCACGCGACTAGGTTCTTCATCAACAGAGATGACCGATGGGGGGTCGTTTTTGCGCGCGGTATTCACGCCCACAATCTCATGAGTAAATAATCCATTCTTTTGTGCATTGATCGCACGATGGTAACTCATAATGGCAAATTCATCCTGCGCATCTCGCGGGACATTACATTCCTTGGCGCACAACTCGGCGGCATTACCCATGTGGAAATCGTTATAGACATCCCAAAGGCCGTCCTTGATCATCTCATCGATAAGATGAGCGTTTCCCATCTTGTAGCCTGTGCGCGCTTTCTCTAACAAGTATGGGGAGAGCGACATATTCTCCATTCCTCCGGCCACCACAACTTCGGCATCGCCGAGGGCGATGGCTTGAGAGCCGAGCATAACAGCCTTCATTCCGGAGCCGCAAACCTTATTGACGGTTATGGCAGGGACAGTATCGGGAAGGCCAGAAAAGATAGTCGCCTGGCGCGCCGGCGCTTGACCAACCCCGGCAGTGAGGACACAACCCATGATGACTTCGCTTACTTCTGAGTTCGGAATCCCGGCTCGCTTCAATGCTTCTTCGATTGCAATTGCGCCAAGCCGTGGAGCAGGAACTCCGCTTAACGAACCGCCGAACGACCCGATAGGAGTGCGGCAGGCGCTTGCAATGACTACTTCACGACCTGTGTTCATCTGAGAGATTGGATTTTCTGAGGTTGTTCCGGTTTGTAATGACCTAAAATACCACAAATCGCGAAGATTTCCAATTTAGCGGGTGCATCAAAATAAAAAAGGGTGACCAAATCGGTCACCCTTTTACCGTATATAATTTTAAGCAATACCTATTTCGTCCTGACAAATTCGATGCGCCGATTAGTAGTTCTTCCCTCCGCGGTTGAGTTATCGGCAACCGGTTTCGTCGAACCATATCCTTTGGTTGTCAGGCGTTTCGCAGAAATGCCCTTGCTCATGAGATACGATTTAACGACTTTGGCACGATTGATCGAAAGAACCATGTTGGCATTGCTTGAGCCGCGATTGTCCGTATGGCCTTCAATCTGAACTTCGATATCCGGATTTGCATTGAGATCTGCGGCAATTGAATCCAAAATCGGAATCGAACTGGGTGCCAATGTTGCCTTGGCGGATTCAAACGTGATGCTATGAAACGCAATGTGCTGACCTTTTTCAACTCTTGAAATATCGGTATTTGTGCTATCAACTTTCTTCACGACCGGCGGAGGTGGAGGCGGTTCCTCCTTCTTCTTTGGGAAATCGTCGCTCGGATCTAAGGGGTTCGTACCGCGCCGCACTTCCTCGCCATCGGGCACGCCGCCGCCATCGGTATCGCGCTTCAGCGGATCGGTATGGTAAATGTGGACTTCATCGCCATCGGTGAGGCCGTCGCCATCGGTATCTTTATTCAACGGGTCGGTGTGATAAATCTTCACCTCTTCATAATCGGTGAGCCCATCGCCATCGGTATCCTTCTTGAGAGGATCTGTATGATAAATCTTTACCTCATCATAATCCGATAGCCCGTCTCCGTCTGTATCCGGGTTGTGCGGATCGGTACCGAGAATGGCTTCTTCATCATCGGTCAGACCGTCGCCGTCCGAATCGATCGGTCCCCGATTGAAATATCCAAACAGATTGACCGAAATCGTCCAGTAGGAATTGTTGCTCGGTGAAAGAACATCCGAAAGATTTCGCGTCAACGTGTAATGGTATGCGCCGCTAAGTTCGATAGCAGTGTTCTTCTCCAACAGATATTGAAGACCAATTCCCGCGGGTACGTACGCTGTGTTCAAACTGTACTTCTTGGCCGCATTCCGAGGGAG
>DATGFY010000188.1:0-3402 GCA_035308785.1 Bacteroidota bacterium
TTCCTTCCATCTGCCACGGAGTTGTATTCGCGGCCGGGAACGGAAAGTGCCACGAGATATTGTCTTTCAAAATTGTTGTCGCGCCCTGTTTTAACGCCCCTTCGAAACCGGCAAGGTGCATTGCCCTCTCGGTATCGGCAAGGACGGTTTCGGGTTTTACTTTAACGACTGCTACTTTGGATTTTGGCATATGCTTAGCGATAAATAATGACAATTACGGAAACGACCCACAGGATGATATTGATGAGCAACGGCCTATCGGTCAGCGCTAATTTCGTGGGATTTCCGCCTTCTTCACTTCTATGAACTAGATATAAGTAACGAAAAATTCCATACAGAACAAAGGGCACTGTATAGACCAAATGCCTCGTGCCGAACTTCTGCATCGTCTCTTCAGACATTGTATAAAGCGCGTACGACATGACAGTCGAGGCGGTCACAATGCCGATCATTTGGTCCAAAAAATATGGCGTGTAATGCTCTAAGACACTCCGATGCGTGTTTGCGGACTTCTCCAACAACGTAATCTCATGCCGCCGTTTGCTGAATCCGAGGAACAACGAAAGCAGGACCGTGCAAATCAGCAGCCATTCCGACATCGGCACATCGATGAGATACGCTCCCGCTGCCACGCGTAAGACAAAACCCGCCGAGATCGTCATCACATCAAGAATGACAACACGCTTCAGCCAGTACGAATAGAGAATATTGATAGCGATGTAGATTGCTACCACAATCCCAAACTGAACATTCAAGTAGAACCCGCCCGCAAGAGCGATAAGCATCAGGAATACTGCACTCCCCATAGCGGTGGAAGTGCTGAGTTTGCCCGAAGGCAATGGTCGTTGAGACTTTACAGGGTGAAGCCGGTCTGCCTCTAAATCCGCGATGTCATTAACGAGGTAAATGGCGCTTGCGGCTAAGGAGAATGCGAGAAATCCGTAAAATGTTACGAGATCATCCTGAATATTCCGGAGGTGAAACGAAAAGACAAGTGCCGCAAAGACAAAGAAGTTCTTGATCCACTGCGGTACCCGCATTGAAGCGAGGATATATCGAAGCTGCCCCAAGATTGCCTTATTCGGCTATATTCTTATTGTTTTTCACCGTAATCGCGAATAAAGGTACGAATTATCGGTATTCATTCAAAATTTAGCGCTCAATTCTATATCCTCTTGCATCTTTCCTTAAAGAATTCTATCTTAGCCGACTAGTCTTTTCAGACTAGCTTACCTGAAACAACAATACATGCAGGATGGGCGATAAGAAAACGGGACTTGCAACTTCGGGGTTGAATTGGGGAATTAATACGGAATGGACCGTCGTGGGAATTCTGGCTGCAATCGAATTCTTGCTGCGTTACCTCGTCATGTCGTACCACGATTTCGTCACGTGGGATGGTACGTACTATATTAATTATTTCCGGAACACCGATTGGCAGTGGGTGTTCCCTCCCGGCTATCCCCTGTTCATCGAACCTGCACGGCTCGTCATCTCCGATCCGGTTATTGCTGCGCAGATTGTCTCCGCCCTCTTCGGGAGCCTTCTGGTCATTCCCCTGTTCTTCCTAGCGCGTCATTTTTTGAGCTCGCGCCTTTCCCTGTTTGTCGTACTTGTTACTACGCTAAACCCGTTGATGATTAAATACGGCGCGGTGACGATGTCGGAAGCCCAATATATATTTTTCGAAGTAGCGGCAATTCTCCTTTACTTTTTGCGACGACCGGTTCTCTTCGGCCTCGCGAGCGGAATCGCCTATCTCACGCGCCCCGAAGCAATTCTGTTTTTTGTTCTGCTCGGGATGTGGGACGCGTGGAAGGTTCGCAATTACCGCTTTCTTGGACTCGCCGCGGCCGGTTTTTTTGTCCTTGCAACTCCCTACATCGTTTATGTTCATTCACGATTGGGTCTCTGGACCTTCTCGCCAAAATTCAACGGACTGAGCAAATGGGATGTCGATCTTGCTTCAAATTTCGCACGCGAAAATCTTGCCAACAAAGCGCAATCGATTTCGATGAGCAACCTGATTGCCTACTCGCTCGAAAATTATCCGCGCAGGTTCGTTCTCTACAGCAAAGACCTTCTCGTCTATGCGGGCATTCCACTCTTCATTGCTGCAGCATTCGGCATCTTCAAGAAACCCGGCATTTTGTTGGTAGGGTTGGCGATGTTCCTCGCAATGCCGCTCTTCGGCGTAAGCGCAGGCATCCGGCTGCTCCTCCCCTTTATTCCATTCCTCGCGATTTTCGGATTCATCGGCGTTGTGGAATACCCGCAGAAATGGATGCCGACTGTTGCACTTATTGCAATGATCGCGGGGTTCGCAACAAGTGTCGAGCAAATCACACTTGGTGAGGATTTTTACGATGAAATGAAGCTCGCCGGCAACGCAATCCACAATTATGTGAAACCAACTGACATTATCTTAGACCGGAAACCCTATACCGCCTTTTGCGCGGGATGCCGGTTCGAGGAACTCCCAAGCGATTCGATTTCCAAAATAATCCGTTATGCCCGCGCGAATAATATCCGGTATACGTCCTTATCAGAGCCCGTCATCCACACCTTCCGTAGGCACCTCGAGCCGTTCGTCTATGTTAACGATGCGTGCCGCGCTTTCGGTTTGAAGACGGTATTTAAATTTGGGATTGGGACGGGAAATGGAATTAGAATCGTAGAATTTCCGGACGCGGATTCTGCCTTGGTAGCGACGAAGCTGCCCTAAAAGAAAGTTGTCATTCTGAGGACTCCCGCTTACGAAAGTGAGCGGGACGACGAAGAATCTCCCAGGGTCGTCAATAGCAAGCAGTAAGTAGATTGCGAGATTGTGATGGACTTAACCGTCGGAGATTCTTCACTTCGTTCAGAATGACAAAACCTCTTAGATTTCCCTAAAAAACCGCCGGCTCCTCGTAAATTCCGAACACCTCAGCAAGCTCGTTGCACATCTCCCCTAACGTTATATGCGCCTTCGTGCAATCGATAAGGCGGGGGATCAGATTGGTGCCGTCTTCGGCGGAGCGGCGTAATGCTTCCAAGGTTTCATCCGCGTGCTCGGCATTGCGGTTCGCGCGCACCTCGGCGATACGCTTCTTTTGCTTGATTTCGACTTCCGGTGAAATCGTGAGGATCGGAATTGATATTACTTCCTGCTCCTCAATAAAATCGTTCACACCGACGATAATCTTTTCTTTCCGATCAAGCTCCTGCTGGTACCGGTATGCCGCCTCGGCAATTTCCCGCTGGAAAAACCCTTCTTCGATTGCCGGTATCACGCCGCCGAGCGAATCGATCTTCTCGAAATACGCTTCCGCCTCTTTTTCCATCTTATCGGTCAGCGATTCGATAAAATAGCTTCCCGCTAATGGATCGATTGTATTAGCAACGCCAATCTCGTGGGCA